>CAOKQK010000035.1 GCA_948470905.1 uncultured Lachnospiraceae bacterium
GTGTTACGGACTTTCACCGATTAGATTGCGCCCATACTGGGCGCACACAAAAAAAAGAGACTCCTCCCAAAAAGGACGAATCTCTCGTGTTACCACCTTTCATTCATGCATAATTCACATTATGCACCTTATCAGGTACGGGGAAAATCTTTTCTTTTCCCGATACCCCGGACCTATAACGGTGTCTGCCGTCGTGATCTACTAACCTGATGCGCAAATCCGTACCGCCTGCCCGGCATCAAAACCCACACAGGAGTGGACAATGCTTCCATCAGATATTCAATACGCTGCTCATGGATGTATTCATATCACCAAATCATGCGCCTCTCAGCACCCGGCAGCTCTCTGTATGACTTGTCGCGCGATATTACTTATTCCAATCATTGCATTTTACTGTTCTCTGTTTTGTTGTATTTCTATTATATACACTTTTTTGCCTTTTTACAATAGGGAAATCAAAATATTTGCATCGCATTCCATCCGCAGCATCCGCTTTCTAATCCCTCTTTTTCAAATGCTCCAGGATCCAAAATGTAACCGGCCTGAAGATCATGTAAATACCATACCCCAGCGCCCCGCCAATGACATTCGTGATCAAATCCGTAATATCCGATGAGCGGAAGCCAGCCAGAAGCGGCTGCAGTAATTCAATCCCCAAGCTCATCAAAAAACAGGCAAAGACCGTCCTGCCAAATCCAGCTGCCCTGTTCCCGGTCAATGGGAATAAAAATCCGAACGGGGTGGTCATAATGACATTCAATACTACCTGCCTGAAAAAATCCCCCCTTCCCTCCAAAACATCTATAAACGGCACCATATTCATAGGTTTATAGGGATGATCCCACACAAAGGGAATAGATGTTATGATCGGCATTAAGGTAAAATAAAGCACAAAAGAAAGATATAGATACATCAATGTATTCACAAGCAGCCTGTCTCTGCCTTTGATTTTCCACCTGGGGAAAAAGGCAAAAACATATAAGAGAGCCAAAGCCGCAAAATCTACCAAATATTTCATAGTGACCTTCCTTTAAATTTAAGAAACTGTAAATAAATAACTTTGCAATTGGCGCAAAATAAATTCACAAAGGCAAGGCGGAAGAAGGAGTCGGTGCGGGCACCCACCCCGCCCTCTGCCGCCTTCTCCAGCTTATTGAAAAAATCTATCATTTCTTCTGCGCTTACCGGCTCCATGCCGCTTTCCGGCACAAACGGGTATGGAAGCCGCAGCATGGCAGCCGGTATACAATCAACACCATTCCCATATAATCAGACATGAAATGTTCTGTCTCAAACAAATATTGCATTTTCATTCCCTCGAGTGCAGACGACGCTCCTTACTTCCCCTTGGCAAACTCTTTCTCAAACTGTGCCAGATCCATCCCCTTCAGGGCGCGCTCCAGCAGCACAGGCAACATCTGGGGATTGCAGGCAAAGCAGGGAATGCCCATGCCCGCTATCCTCTGGGCCATCTGGGCGTCATAATAGGGCTTGCCGCTCCCCGCCAGGGCAAGCAGGCACACCACCGTGACACCTGACTCCTTCATTTCCTCTATGCGCCGCAGGAGCGCTGCGCGGTTTCCGCCCTCCTCCAGGTCGGAGATCAGGAAGAAAAGCGTCTTGGCGGGATTCTCAATGAACTGCTGGCAGTACGCCACCGACTGGTTGATATCCGTGCCGCCGCCCAGCTGAAAGCCAAACAGCAGATCCACAGGGTCGTCGCTCTTTTCCGTGAGATCCACAATGTTGGTGTCGAAAGCCACGATCCTGGTCTTGATGCTGGACATGCTGGCAAGAATACAGCTCACAATGGAGGAATAGATCACGGATTCCCCCATGGAGCCGCTCTGGTCGATGTCCAGGATCACCGTCCACTTGTTCGCCGCCGTGGTGCTGGTCCTGTCAAAGAAATAAAAATGCTCCGGCACTATGGTGCCCAGCTCCGGACGGTAGTGAGACAGGTTCCTGGAAATGGTCCTCTTAAAATCCAGCGCCGCCGCGGAAGGGATGGGCGAATGCTTCCTCTTGTTGATGGAAGCCGTCACCGCGCGCCGGATATCCTGTTCCAGGAGCTTGTTGATCTCCTCCACGATCTTCCTGATGAACAGGCGCACGCTCTCCTTGGAGCGCTTGGGTATCTGATCCTTGAGCAGCAGGATCGTGGAGGCAAGGTTCACGTCCGGCTCCAGATTCTCCAGAAGCTCCGGTTCAAAGATAAGCTGTTTCAGCCCGCACCTGGTCATGGCATCCCCCTGGATCACCTTGACCAGCTCCTTGTCAAAAAGGCTTCTCACATCCCCAAGCCAGCGGGTGATCTGGGGATTGGAGGGACCGTTTCCGGCGCCCCTGCCGCTTCCCTGCGGCCCGAAGCCTCCCGACTCTGTGCGGTTGTAGATTGCCGCCAGCGCCAGATCCATCAGATCCTGCTCCGGGGTAAGCCCGCCCCCTCCCATATTCTCAAAGCGCTTCTGGCTCTCCTGACCCAGGATCAGCCGCCAGCGCTGCAGTTTCTCTTGTGCCTGCGAATTATCCATACTTACACCTCTATTTAAAGTCCCGCCTCTGCACTTCAGCCCCCTTGCTGTGGCTTCCGTTTCAAGGCTGTCACCTTTACAGATCAAAATCAAAGTCATCCAGCCCTTCCACCAGCTCCGTCGCCGCCTGGTCCAGGGCCTGGTTCACCGCCTCACTGACCTGCTGCCCGTTCAGCCCCCAGATCTCTCCCAGGTTCTCGGCGATCTCGTCCTTCTCCGCCGAGGTAAAATCCGCAAACGCCCTGCGAAGGAACACCAGCGCACGCTTGAATTCCTCCTGATCCAGCTCCTCCAGA
The DNA here is from genome assembly GCA_948470905.1 of uncultured Lachnospiraceae bacterium. Classification (GTDB taxonomy): domain Bacteria; phylum Bacillota; class Clostridia; order Lachnospirales; family Lachnospiraceae; genus Acetatifactor. The sequence goes on from CAOKQK010000035.1 coordinate 2,831, forward strand.
TAACTGTCCAGGTTCTCCCAGAGGGACAGTCTGGCGATCAGGGCATATCGGTTCTTCATGGCAAGCCCCTCGAACCACCCGGCCCCCAGATCAGCAGGCACGCCCTTTGACAGCCTGCGCTGCACCTCCAGCTTCAGCTCCTCCGAGGTGGCGCAGCCCCTCTCCAGCAGGATCGCCATGGCGAAACCGGAAAGCTTCGTGTTCAGGTCATCCCGCCCTGCAGTCTCCTTCAGAGCTGACAGCCACTGTTCCCTGTTCAGGAAATCATGCGCCAGAGCCGCCGCGTTCAGGTGCTCCATCGCCGTCACGATCTCCTTGCTGGCGGCGTCGTCACAGACACAGGCGCCGGGAAGCAGCAGGCATGCCCGGTAGAACATCTGCTTCAGGATCGGTTCCAGCGGCGCAGTCTCCAGGCGCCTGATGCTGCCGTAGGATATGACCGTGGACAGCCTGTAGACCGTCTGTGCCAGCCCCTCCACGGAGACGGCATCCACTGCCTTCTGCTGCAGGGCGGACACTGCATAATTCACCACAGACGCCATCCCGCAGGTAAAACCGTCCTCTATGACCGCCGCAATTTGGCCGATATCCGCCGCCTGCTCCGCCCTCTCTTTCATCCTGAAAGCTGCCGCCTGCTCCACCGTGTCTCCCTTTAATGCCGCCTCCACCAGCTCCATCTCCGCCTCCGGCGTCCAGCGTATCACCCAATGCTCCGACCAGGTGGCATTTTCCTGATTGACCTGCTGCATGCTCACAAAGCTGATCTCCAGCACCCTGAGCTGATGCAGGAAGAATGATCTATGCAGATCCAGAAACGCCGCCTTCTGAGTGGAAACCCTGCGGTTTTCCCGCAGGTCCAGCATGATATCCTGTGCCGTAAGGCTTCTGTATTTTTCCAGCTTATATTCTTTTAACAGCCTGTAAAAATCCTCCTGGATGCTGGTGCGGCTGACCCCTTCCGGAAGTGTGCCTATGGCAGTCCCGATCTCCGTGTCCGCAACCGCCAGGCTGATTTCCGAAAAGCTCCCCTTTCCCAGACAGGTCACGGCCGCGTCCCGCAGATCCCTGAGCACAGGCACCGAGCCGCCCCGTAGTCTCGCAAGCGCGGACGCCAGCCTCACCGCCTCGATGACCTCCGCGGATGAGACAGGATTGCCCTGCTCCCTCTGGTATCCCGCGATCTTGGACAGATAGCTGTACGCCGCATACATGGGTTCCCCCTTGAGAATCCCCTTCCACAGCAGCTCATAATAAGCAGGCGCCCTGTTGCCTGCTCCATATCCGGACCTGGCTGACAGCCTGTAATAAGAATAGGGCATCAGCGTATGATTCGCCCCTACCCTGGGCAGGTCTTTCAGTTCCCCGTCCGTCATTACCGGCTGCTTAGCGGACAATAATCCCTCCACATGAAAGGCTCCTGTCACCGCCACGATCTCCTCCGGTGCCAGACCTTCCGCCATGGCGTCCGCCAGCTGTCTTCTCATGTAGGCTTCCCTGACCACCGTCTCCGGCCAGTCCGCGTCCCCGCCCGCGGTCAGCGCCCGCAGCTCTTTTCCGAAAGTATTCGCCCCTTCATGGTATCCGCCCGCGTCGCCCGCATGCTCCATGGTACGCTCCCAAAAGGTCTCGTGCCCGTCCTCTCCCGCCGTCTGCCCGAGAAGCGCATAGACATTCATGCGACCCTCCTCGCCACAGGCATCCGCTCCTGCCTGCTCCCTCTCGGGAAAGCTTAAGAATACATCGGAAGGCAGATCCATAAACCGGCATGCCACCCTGTGCTCCCTGCACCAGAGAAACGCCTGGTACTCCGGCGAATACTCCGCAAAAGGATACAGGATGGTGCGGATGGGCGGCTCCTTTGTGTACGCCAGTATGGCGATCGGCGGCTTCGTCTCCCGTCTGGTAAGGTTCTCCATCTGGTCATTTAAATCGCTGGGGCCCTCCACCAGCACCAGCCGGGGCTTTTTTTCATCCAGGAATCTGCGCAGATGCCACGCGCCCGCCGGGGACAGATGCCGGACTCCGTATATATAAGGTTGATTCATTCCCCTCTCCTATTCCAGTTCTGTCTCTGCACTTCTACGCCCCCTGATCTGGAAGGATTTTTCATCTGCACAGGTCGCATCTGTAAATTCCTTCCGGGGCGTATCCGTTCCGAGACTGTTGTTCCAGTTCCGTCTCTGCACTTCTACGCCCCCTGATCTGGAAGGATTTTTCATCTGCACAGGTCGCATCTGTAAATTCCTTCCGGGGCGTATCCGTTCCGAGACTGTTGTTCCAGTTCCCACTTGTGGGAACTTTTCCCGCTTGTGGGAACTTTTCCCGCTTGTGGGAACTTTTCCCGCTCTCTACACTTCTGCGCCCCATCCTCACTCATTCAGCTCTTTGCAGGCTTTATACAGCCCTGCCCAGGAGGCGCCGCGCTTCTTCATGACATTTTCCAGATATTCCTTCCAGACCATCCCGTCCTTGCCCTCGTCCTTCACCACGGCGCCCTGCAGCCCCGCGGCCAGATCTTCTTCCGTAATCCTGCCGTTCCCAAAGCTTCCCGCCAGGGACATACTGTTGCACAAAAGGGAAATCGCTTCCGCGGTGGACAGCACTCCCGCAGGGCTTTTCAGCTTCTGGCTGCGGTCCAGGGTCTCACCGCTTCTCAGCTCCCGGAAAATGGTGCAGACCTTCTCCACAACCTCCTGCTCCGGCAGTACGGCATGAAGGTCCAGCCCTCCGGAGAGCTGCTCCACCCTGGTCCGCACGATTTCCATCTCCGCCTTGAGATCTGCCGGAGTGGGAAGCACTACGATATTGAAGCGGCGCTTCAGAGCCGCGGACATCTCATTGACCCCCTTATCCCTTGTGTTTGCGGTGGCTATCATGGAAAAGCCTTTCTTTGCCGGGACCTCCATCCCAAGCTCCGGCACGGATATCCTTTTCTCCGACAAAATAGAGATCAGCGCATCCTGCACCTCGGAGGCACACCTTGAAATCTCCTCCATCCTGGCGATGCTCCCCGTCTCCATGGCATGGAACACCGGGCTCTTTAACATAGCCTCCTCCGAGGGACCGTTGGCGATCAGCATGGCGTAATTCCAGGAATAACGGATCTGTTCCTCCGTGGTTCCCGCCGTCCCCTGGATCACCTGGGTGGAATCTCCGTTGATCGCCGCCGCCAGATGCTCGGAAAGCCAGCTCTTTGCCGTCCCCGGCTCCCCGATCAGCAAAAGCGCCCTGTCCGTCACCAGCGTGGCAATGGCAATCTCTACCAGACGCTCATGCCCGATATACTTGGGGGTGATCTCCACGCTGCCTGCCTTTCCGCCGCAGATATAAGTCTTCACCGAACGGGGCGACATGCGCCACCCCTGGGGAATGGGATTCTCCTCCGCCGCTATCAGTGCGTCTATTTCCTTTTGATAAAGCTGCTCCGCAGGCAGCCGCAAAACTTCCTGTTCCATAATTAACGATATTCTCCTTTCCCGTCTATATTGACCGCACAACATCTTCCAGATGTTCCATCTGAAATTCGCTGGCATCCCGCAGCCGCTTCCTGTAAGCGTCACTCTTTACCATTTCCAGAAGCTCCTGCGCCTCCGCCCTCTTAGCCTCGCCCGTGCCCGGCAGCGCGTTCAGGATATTTAAAATCTCCCATACATAGAATTGCTTTTTATTTTTGAAATAATTTATCGCAATACCCTGGCACTTCTGGTATCCATGCTGCCTTAACTGTGTGCAGCAATAAAAAATCTCCTCCGACCCCTGGAGCGCACGCTGATAAAAATATTCCATGAGCTGGCTCTCATAATTCTGGTCGCTGTCAGGGATACACTTCCCCAGCACCCGGTCCAGCCTGCCTGCCCACTTGTAAGATTTACCGTCCTTCTTCCCCATCAGAAGCTGGAGGAAATCCCCCTCCACCCTCTGCCTGACCGGCAGAACCAGCCGGATAAACTTTTCCAACGCCGTGTTATAGACCACCGCCTCCATAACCCAGGTCTTCCTTCCTGCATCCCAGAACAGCCCTGACAGAGCATTGGCGAACTGTTGGACGTCAATCTTCGTTCTGTCCAGCTCATTCCACAGCCACTGGGTACAGTCCTCCTCGCTTAAAAGCTTCGCCAGCAGGGCAGCAGGAAAATACGCCTCTCCCGCCTGAGTATCCCTGTAAGCCTCATAGAGCTCCAGCACCAGGGAAATCATCTCCCTGTCAGGACACAGCACCAGATATTCCCTGACCCTCTTTGCCAGCTGGCGCTTTAAGGTGTGGTCTATGTTTCCCCTCTGATCAATATAGCCCGCCAGAAGCAGTTTCATGATCTGGGGCTTGTCGGCAAGGACCGCTGTCCTTCTGCAGCATTCGCCCACTACCCTGCCGCTCTTTCCTTTCAGCGCCTCCAGATAAAATCCCAGCCCGTTCAGATCCTGGATCACAGCCTCCTGCATCTCAGGCGCGATCCCGGCGCCGGTCTTCTCCTCCAATTTGTCCAGCTGTTCAAAAATCAGTGTCTGCACCATCTGGGATGCCCACTCCGTCCCGGACGTGCCAAGGATATGGGCGGCTTCCTGAACATTTTTCTCCGCCAGCTTTGCCACACATTCCCTTGCAGCGTCGCTCTCCATGCATGCATAGGCATAATATGCCATCTTTTTCGCCTTGCCCTTCTCCGTCTTTATAAGGGCGGACAATAGCTCCTCATTCTCCGGGCTGTGGCGCAGGGCGTAAATAAGCGCCTGCCGGACCTCTTTCTCCGATTCAGGAAGCTGACTGACATAAAATTCGTTTTCACCTGCTCCCGCAATTGCCTCTATGACCTCCACACGCCGGAACATTTCTTTCTTACCCTTGGGATCAAAGCCTTTTTCCAACAATGGAATAATAGACTCTCCCATGTGGGTAAGCCAGTCCTGCACATCCTCTGCAAGCTCCGCATAGGATGCCCCCAACGCCTTGACCAGAGCCGGTTTGATACGGTAATCGTAAAACAGCTCCGGTTTCCTCTCATGCATCTCTGTCAGATAGCTGTAGCGCCCTCCGCCCGAATTGGTCAAAGCGTCCACGATTGCTTTCAGATCGGAATAGGGCGCATTGTTCATCACTCCCCCCGTATTATCCAGAGCCAGCGGTGTGATTTCCTCTGCCACCGCCACCTCGCCCTGAGTACACAGCAGGGCGTCCACCAGGGTAATGGCATCCAGAAGAAGCCCTTCCTTATCCGCTGTCTTCCCATTCTCCTCCGTCTCCGGCGCAAGCAGCCTGCGCACCAGCTCCCCTATCCTGGCAAATACCGGAGACGCCGCCTCCAGAGGCTGCATCGCCTCCGCGGCACGCTTTAACCGGAAATCCTCCGCCAGTAGATTGGTTCCGGCAATCGCCACGGCGCGCAGCCGTGCTTTCAGTTCATAAACAGGTGTAATATCCATATTGCCTCATTTCCGCGCATATCCCTGCGCAAATTCAGTGCGAAATTATTCAATGTGATAAACCGCTTCCGGAAAATTGACATTTCCCTGCGGGCCTGTACCTTTTCCCCCAGGGATCAGTACAGCAGCCTGACAACATCTTTCTCCGTGACAATGCACAGAGGCTGCAGCCTCAGCCGCCTGGTCTGCCCGTCATAATAAAACGCCCCCAGCAGCACCTGATCCCTCAAAAGGCTCTCATCCGGCAGAAGCCCAACCCTCTCGCAGGACGGCTCCATTCCCGGCGCATCCCCAAGGAGGATAGTCTCCCCTTCCTTCGTCTGCAGCACAAGCCCTTTCTCACACTGCCCGATCTGTCCAAAGGACAGCAGCCTGACAAACATGGTGTCCGCCAGGGCGTTTTTCAGGATATTTTTGGCCGCTTTTATCTCTGCCTTAAGAGAAACGGACGCCGCCTCCCTTACCTTTCGCAGGTCCTCCGGCTCCACGGGACGGATCTCCGCGTTCTCCCAGCGGATGCGCAGGTTCCCCTCCCCGGGATAACACGCCGCACTGGCCGGCTCCGCAACGCCGAACACCGTGTCCTCCTGCTTAATATGTTTCAGCGCCTTATAGGGCCTGTAATTGTAAGTTATGTAGACTTCCCCGCTGCTTAGATCCGCCCAGCAGCCTGTGTCCACAAACTGCTTCCCCGCTGCGTCATCACTAACCCAGAAAGACAGCTGGATCAGGCTGATATCCTGCCTGCTCCTTCCCAGCGCCGCCAACTCCGAGAGTTTCCAGATACCCCCCAGCTCCTCATATAGGAGGTTGTCATCCTGCCCTACCTCCTCTTTCTCCAGCTTTTCCGTCAAATAGGTTTTTGATTTTTTGACGAGAGTCCAAAGCCTCTCCAACACATCAATGGCATTATCGTAATGAATTTCATTATTATCCTTTTGGAATTCCTCCATCTCCAGGACCAGCCCGTTCAACAGCCTCTGAGGTCCGGGCAGATAGTAGTCTCCCAGCTGCTTGACCAGATCCCTGTAGGTCCCAAGGGAGGCGCCGCCAAAGGTTCCCAGCCCTGACCTTATGAGGTCCTGCACCAGCTTCTCCAGCAGTGCAAGCCCCTCCAGCTGCTTTTTAAGTTTCTTTGTCCGCGCCGCCTTAGAGCTCTTAGACGCCGCCTTTTTCTTCGCATCTCCCGCAGCGCTGCCAGCCTCGTCCGCGCCGGACGCGCTCTCCTGGGCTTTCGCTTCCTTCGCCAGCTTCTTCTCCCTCTTTTTCAGGATATCCTCCGGTATCTCGCAGATATCAAAGGACTTTCCCGCCACTATCTCATAGAGCAGCGCCAGCCCATGCTTGCAGGGGAACTGGCGGCTGGGACAGGAGCAGCGGCACACCGGCACACCGTCCTGAAAATCCGCTGAGGTGATATAGTTGCTCTTGCCGCTCCCCGTACACTCCCCCATATAAAAAGTATCATCCGACGACTTCAGCAGGCGGACAAAACCGCCCTTCTGTGATATCTTCCTGCCGTTTGACGCTGCCGCCGCATTGGGCGCCATGGCAAGAATCTGTTGCTCCGTGATCTGCTGCATAAAGATGGCTCCTTTCCCTTGACCGCTTTTTGTATTCTTTCCCGTCCGTCCCAGTCATGAAGCTTCCGGGCTATGTACGGGGCGCATTCTGTTTTCATTATAAGCAATATTGGCAGGGAATACAATCGTTTTCCATGATTTTACGTAATTGAGCAGGTAAAAGGCTTTCCCCTGCTCGCCGCGCGACCCGTGCGCCGCTCTGCGTCATATTCCTTTGCAGGGATCTGTGCATAAAAGAAAAAGCATCTGGGCTTTTATCCTCCAAATGCTTTTCACAAATCCGGCTTCAAAGTTTAAACTTACTTACACTTGTGAGCAATATGCTGACTTTTTCTTCCAGTTTCGCCACAATCTGAGTGGAATCATCCGCAACCTTGGAGAGCTCCGTAGACATGGCGGAAGTCTCCTCCGCAACTGCTGCATTGTCCTGCGCCAGCCGGCTCAACAGCTCCAGGGAATGCGTCACGTTGGTCCTCTGGCCTTCCAGCTCCACAGTGATACTGTCAATCAGCTTGACAGAATTCAGGCACATATCCAGTTCCTGGCGCAGTTTGGAAAAGACATTCTGTGTCTCCGTCAGGGAACCTACCTGCTGGTCCACGGCAACATTGATCTCCTGCATTGTTTTCACAGATTTCGATGCATTCTCCTGCAATTCCTCTACAACCCTGTTGATCTCAACCACGGATTCTGCGGACTGGCTTGCCAGCCTCCCGATCTCATCTGCAACCACGGCAAAGCCCCTTCCCGCCTCGCCTGCCCTTGCCGCCTCTATGCTGGCATTCAAGGCAAGCAGCGCGGTCTGGTCCGAAATCTCATTGATCAGATTTGCCGCCATATGGATCTGCTGTGCGGACTCATGGGTATGCTCCGTCTGTTGCGTCATTTCGGAAATACTCTTTCTGGTCTTATTGTTTACCTCGATCAGCTGCTTCAGCGTGTCCATGGACCGCTCGCTGATCTGGCTCATCTCCCTGGCATTGCTGTCCAGGTTCTCCACTTCCCTGCCAGTCTGGCTGATCCTGTCCGCCATCACACCCACATCACTGGAAGCATCATCGGTGGAACCTGCCTGTGTGGTCACATTCTCCGCAATGGATTCCGACGCCAGGGACACCTGCATGATAGATTCCTTCATATTGCTGAACGTGCTGTCAAACTTATCCAAAGCGTCATTGACACCCTGAGACACATCGACAATATTCAGCAGCAGCTGCCGCATGTTGGCCTGCGCCACCCGGAGCGCATCGGCTGTCTGGCCAATCTCGCTTTTGCTCTTCACAACCACATCCGTTGTCAGATTTCCTTCCGAGATCCGGGCCGCAAACTCCTGTATCTTCTTCAGGGGGGCCACAATCGCCTTGCCGGAAATAAACGCCGCCACAAGTGCGACCACACTCATAACAAGGAAGATAACGATCACGCTCGTCAGTACGTTCTTATACTGATTATCCAGATAAGTGCGCATATCCTCCTTCTCCCTGTTCATGTCGTCTATGTAATTGCCCGTGGAGACGATCCAGCCCCAGGGCTCAAATAATTCAGAATAGGCAATCTTGGGCGCCACCGTAACACCGTCTGCCTTGGTAAAATAAAATTGATTGAAACCGCCTTTTTCCGCAGTCTGACACACCTTTATGATCTCCTGGGTGATCATGACGCCATTCTGATCCTGCAGCAGGTAACGGTTCTTTCCTTCATCCTCCTCAAGAACCGAATGCATGACCAAAGTACCGTCTGTGCCATCAATCCAAAAATATCCGCTCTGGTCGTCGCGGTAATGCATATTGCGGATGATTTCCCTGGCATCATTTTTTGCCTGATCCTCGGTCTTCTCCCCCGCCTGGAACTTATCATATTCATCCCGCAGGATTGCCATCGCGGTCTGGATCTGTGACTTGATCTCCGTGTGATACCCCTCGTCCACCGTTGTCTCATATGCCACATATGCAGACTTGGAAAGCGCCCTGATAGACAGGATTGCCGTCCCTCCTATCACGACTGCTGTCAAAATTGCGGTTATCCCGCACAAACGCATGACTGCAAAAACCAGGCTTTTTGTTTTCTTCTCCACTCCTAAACTGCCTCCTCACACTTTTTATTTACATTTTACTACTACTTTTTCACAAATTCAATACCAAAAAAGCGTTTTAGCATGGAGCTCTGAGGTTTCGTCAATTATTTTGATAGTACTGCGCCTGCGCGTTCCACAGCTCACTGTACTTTCCTTCCCCGCTCACCAGGACGTCATGGCTGCCGCGCTGCACCAGCTCCCCCCTGTCAAATACAATTATGTCATCGCAGAATTTACAACTGGAAAGCCTGTGGCTGATTACCACCGTGGTCTTATTCCGGACAATGCAATGAAAGCTCTCATAGACCGCCGCCTCCGCAATGGGATCCAGAGCAGCGGTAGGCTCATCCAACACTACAAATGGAGCATCCTTGTACAGTGCCCTCGCCAGCGCCACCTTTTGTTCTTCCCCGCCGGACAGGTCGATGCCCTGATTCTCATATCTGCGCCCGATTACGGCCTCCACTCCCTGCTCCAGGTTACGGAACCGTTCCCCAAAGCCAGCCTTTTCCAGGCAGTCCTGCACCCTGTCCCTGTCATAGTCAAAGTCTGCCGTGATATTGGCGGCAAGTGAAAAGTCAAACAGCCTGTAATCCTGAAACACAACGGAAAACAGCGCCAGATATTCCTGATAACGATATTTTGCGATATCTATCCCATTCAGCAGGATGACCCCCTCCGTGGGATCATACAGACGGCAGAGCAGCTTGATAAAGGTGGTCTTTCCGGAACCGTTTTCTCCCACGATGGCCAGCTTGTCACCAATATGAAATCTCATGCTCACATTCCGCAGGACCCATGCATCTGTCCCCGGATATCGGAAGCTGACATTTCTGAACTCGATCTCATAGTCGATATCATCCCTCTTTTCCACAGCAAGCGTGCCGTGGTACATCTCGTCAGGCAGATCCAGAAACTGATACCATCTTTCCAGATATTTGTTGTTCTGACGCAACTTGGTAATATCATCCGTGATACGGATAAAGGAGCCCACAAACTGAGTGACCGTACCCTTATAAAGGAGGAAGCTGCCTATCTCAAACGTGCCTATGAATGCCTTTGCAGCTGTGATGACAAATACCGCCGTCCTCAGCACTGCATTCTGCAGCATTGAAAATGTGCTGTACTTGACCCGCACCTTTTCCACCTCTGCCAGATGCGGCGGCCTTATCAGCGCTTTCCTGCTTTGCTTCAATATGATTTTTCTGAGATTGAATATCGTCACATCCGATCCCCAGGCTGAACCATATGCATTCAGAAATTTCTGATGATGCACCTGAGGCTCCCAGGCCTTCAGCAGCTTGTCTGTATGCACTCCCGCGATGCGGACCGACAGCATGACATTCAGAAAGATGATCGCCGTCATCAGCACTGCGGAAGCGGGCGAATTGATAAACGCCAGAAAGCCTGTCAGCGAAGCGTCCCTGACCGTGCGAAACATGGAAAAGGTCAGCGCGGCGGACACGATCAGGTTGGAGAGGCTGCTTATCATCGACGGCAGGCTCTGCCCCACAATGACCGGCAGCCCCTGGCCATGCTGTATCGCAAGAGTGATATCCTCCCGAAGCGCTGTGACCTTTGGATCTTCCAGATGCTCATACTGCATTTTATACTGCTGTTCGGCATTATAAAGTTCAAACCTCCTGTAAAAATCAAAATCCCATACTGATTGTCTCCCCCACAAAACGCTGTTTGCAATATTGATGACAAACATTCCCGCAACAGTGATCAGCGCCAGTGTCATCAGTCTCCGCGGGGCGCACTCGCCCGCAAGCTCATTCACAAGCTGAGAGGACATAAAAAGTGAAAAATACGGAAACAGCTTCTGCGCCACAGAACAGACGATATTGTAAGTCATAATCTGAGGGCATATCTGCCAGCCAAGCTTCACCCCCCGCGCAAAAAGCTTCCAATCTTCTTTGACAGTGCGTTTTTCTATGTTTTTCTCCATCCCTGCTCCCATCTGCCTGCCCCCCGCAGGCATACTATCCGCCAAGACCCTCCATGCCCTGACTTATTGCTCTCCGGCTCCTGCTCCCCCTCAGCATCCGCCAAGCCCCTCTATATCCTGGCTTACTGTTTCTAAGTCTTCCCTGTAATATCTGCTCTGCAGCTCAAACAGCTCCCGGTATTTTTTGTTCGCCGCCATCAGCTCCTCATGCGTGCCTGTTTCCGCGATCTCTGACCCATCCAGAAGGAATATCCTGTCACAGAACCGTGTGGAGGCAAGCCGATGTGAGATAAATATGGATGTGGCATAAGGGCAGATTCCCGAATCCCCCGTTATCTCGCTGTACCTGCGGTACATCCTGTCCTCGGCAATGGGGTCCAGAGCAGCTGTCGGCTCATCCAGTATGATACATTTCGGTCCCCGATACAGCAGCCTCGCCAGAAGCAGCTTCTGTGCCTCACCCCCTGAAAATTCCGTTCCCTCCGGATTGATCTGACGGTTGAGTGGTGTGGCCGCGCCCCCGGGCAGGGCGGCAATCTTGTCCTCAAGCCCTGCACGGCGGATGCACATGGCAAGCCTGTCACTGTCAATGTCATCATCCTCATCCGTACAGGCAATATTCTGTGCAATGGACACAGGGAGCAGATTATAATTCTGCGGAACCAGCCCGAACAGCGTATACAGCTCGTCACGGTTGTATTCTCCCACCGGATGCCCGTCCAAAAGAACCTCTCCCTCCGTGGGAAGCAGAAGGCCGCACATCAGTTTGGTCATCGTGGTCTTGCCAGCGCCGTTTAACCCCACCAGAGCAAGCTTCTCCCCCGCCTCTATCTTAAAGCTTATATTCTCCAGTACATTTTTCTCTCCCTGAGGATATTTAAATGTAACATTTCTAAATTCTATGGAAAAAGCCCCCTCCGGCAGCGGGATACCCTGTCCCCTGTTCATCCTGTCGGGCACCTCCAGATTCTCCCGGTAATCGGAAATCCTCATGGCTCCCGCACAGATCCCGGACCACATCCCCAGGATTTTGGACACAAAATCAGCCATCTGTGTGACTGCGGAGAAATATAACACAAACTGGGCCGCATCAATCTCTCCTGCAACAGCCTTGGAAATCAGGAATGCATACGCCACCCCGTCCCGGAACAGCACCGCCAGAAAACTGATCAGCCGGCTCACAAGCTCCCTCCGCTGCAGCCTTTCTCTCTCCGCCTTGCCGTCCTTCAAGAGCCTCCTGCCCAACAGGGCCAGATACTCCCTGAAATTGTAAAGCCTTATGTCCTTTCCGTATTTCAGGTTTCTGGCTATGTGAAAGGCAAGATAATTGATCTTCTTGTTGATGATATTGAGGCGATCCTGTGTCTCATACTCTCGTTTTCTCACCCACGCAGACGCCAGATATCCCACCACAGAACTTCCGATGAGAAGCAGGATGATCCAGGGATTCACCAGGGATATGATAGATCCGAACAGAAAAAACTTGAGCACCGCAGATACCATGGCGGCAAAATTCAGCGGGAACATGGTTGCATTGTGAGACGGCCTGGCACGTTCGTCCAGCTGCTGAACTTCCGGATCATATTCCAGAAAGCAGTCCCTGTCGCGCCAGCGCCTTATGAGATCATACTCCATCTGCCCCTGAATATAGTGTCTGCTCAGGACAGTCTCGATCTCGATGCGCTTGTCGGCCAGCGAAAGCAGTATTTCCGCCAGTCCCAGCCCCAGAATAATCAGACCGACCGTTGAGAAATACCGGGACTTCTCCAGATACCTCAGGGTAATAGAAGGCACATACAGAGCCAGTGCGGACATGGCAAGTGAAACAGGAACTGTAAATATACCCACAAAAACCAGACCGCGGGCATACTTCCACATCATTTTGTACATATAGCCCACACAGGACAATATTCCATATTTGGGTTTTCGTCTTTTTTCTTTCTGTACTTTTGCCATGCTTATACCTCCCTGCTTTCCCCTGGTCTATTGCACAGTATAGCACTTCCACACAAAAAAAGTTACCTTCCGTGAATGAAATGTAACTTTCAGTGAACCAAATTTTAAATTTTTTGACAAGCAAAATATTCCACCTGTGGGGTTGGACCCTCCATGGAGCATTCAACCCGACCCCCGCAGTTGCCGCAGGACAAATCCACAAGGGCAAACATCTATGTATTCAGCCGTCAAGGGGTATCAGGGCCTCCGCCGTAAATCCTCCGTCCTCGCTGTCAGCGCTGAAGGTACCCCTGTGTTTCTTTATAATCCCTGTGACTCTTGAGAGCCCAAAGCCATGCTCGGCGCCCTTTGAGGATTGGAAGATGGTCCCTGTCTTCTCAAGCTTTCCGCCCGCCGCGTTGGTGACGGCAATATACAGGTAAGTACTCTTTGTGCCGATATAGAGCCGGATAAAACGTTTCTCCTCCGCCAGCCTCCTGTTCTCCTCAATGGCATTGTCCATAAGATTTCCGATAATGACACACAACTCTACGTCATTGATCCCTGCGGCTGCAGGAATTACCGCCTTGGCATTTACCGGGATGTGATTCTGCGCCGCTATGGATATCTTGCCGTTCAGGATGGCATCCACCATGACGCGGCCGGTCTTCAGCACCGTATCCACTGTAGTCAGATCATCGTTGAGCTGGCGCAGATACGCATTGACCTCCTCATAATTGCCCAGGGCCATGCTTGCCTGCATAGCCTGGATGTGATTGTGATAATCATGCCTCCAGCCGCGCATCTTTGTGTACATTGCTTCCACCTCATCGCAGTACTTCCGCATAAGATCGCTCTGATAAGCATCTATCCTCTTGTTGATCAGTTTTTCTAACCACATAGTATACCTATACCTGATTTCATATCTGTATAAAATCCGGACTTTCTCTCAAAACCGGCAATTCAGCCGCAGACGGCGGGTCATCAAAATCCCTGCGCATGTTCAGAATAATTCTATGATTGCCTTCCCTACCGCTTCCGCCCCGCCACGGCTGACGGGAATTTCCTCCCCGTTTCGCAGTACCACGCTGCGCGAGTTGATCCGGGCAACAAAACACAGATTGACCAGAAAAGACCTCTGACACTTATAAAAACGCTCGTCAAGGTCAGCCTGCATCTCCGCAAGGGACGCTTTCATGCGGTACTGTCCGTCCTGCGTGTGTATTGATACATATTGTTTCTGTGCTTCAATATACAATATGCTGCCGAGAGGTACAAAGCATGTCTGCCTGTCAAAGACCACCTTCAGACGCTTCTCTGTCTTTGTCAGATTAGCTGCCGCCCTGGCCAGGACATTTGACAGACGCTCCCCCGACACAGGCTTCATAAGATAGTGTAGCGCCGACACCTCATAGCCCTCCGCCATAAAGTCCGGAAAGCCGGTGATAAAGACGATCTGCACAGAACTGTTATCCCTGCGGATCTTTCCCGCAAGCTCCATACCGCTCACTTCTCCCATCTCAATATCCAGAAGCAGGATGTCAAAGTCTCTCTCCGTCTCATAGCAGAACAGGAAAGCTTCCGCCGAAGGAAATTCCCTCACCACAACAGGGCTGCCTTGCAATTTCGCCCAATCCGCCACAAGCGCCGCCAGATATCTGACATCCGCACCGCAGTCGTCACAGATGGCTATCTTAAAATTCATTCCTATCTCCCTTCAACATGCCCCGGCATATATATCATTTTTTGTCCTTCGCGCTGCCTTTTGCCTTTGCCGCGTCCTTTCTTCCGTCCTCCCCACTGCCCCTTGCCTTTGGGCGGTCCTTCCCCCTTATCAGGTCATAGCTCTCGGCTATCATGCGCCTGATCTCCTCATCCGGTATGGTGCCGTCCAGGATAATAGTATTCCAGTGCTCCTTATTCTGATGCCAGCCCGGAATAACGGCCTTGTAAGCCTGCCGCCAGAACTCCCTCCACTCCGGGTCCACCTTGACATTCACATTCATATATCCGTTCCGCTCATAAGTCCACGCAAAGGCTTTCCTGTTTTTCTTATACCTGACGATCTGCCAGTTGTCATCATGGAATGGGGCGTCCTGCCAGGTATCCGGAAAGGTAAGGCAGTATGCCAGGACTTCCTGTCTTGTAGTCATAATATCTGATAATCCTCCAAAAATTCCACCGGTCAGAGCAGATGTCTGCGCAGCACTTCCATAAACAGTTCGATATCCAGAGGCTTCGCCAGATGGTCGTTCATGCCACTTTTCAGCGCTGCCGCCTTGTCCTCCTCAAGGGCATTTGCCGTCATGGCAATGATCGGAAGTGTTTTCACATCCTTTCTGGATAAAGCCCTGATTGCCCGGGTCGCCTCATACCCGTTCATAATAGGCATCTGCACGTCCATCAAGACCGCGTCATAATAATATTCCTCCGACCTGGATACCATGTCCACCGCATCCGTTCCGTCCGGGGCAGACTCCACCACGAATCCGCTCTCTGTCAATATCACCTCTGCAATCTCACGGTTCAGCTCCACATCCTCCACCAGGAGAACGCGTTTTCCGCCAAAATCCTCCTGGCTCCATACGGCATCCTGTCTATCTTCCTTTATGCCAAGATTGTTTGCGGCAAGAAGTGCAGATTTCAGATCGGACATGAAAAGCGGTTTTGCACAGAATGCCGTGACGCCGGCTGCCTTTGCTTCCTCCTCAATATCCGTCCAGTCATAAGCCGTCAAAATAATGATTGGCATTTCGCTTCCCACGATGCGGCGGATCCTTTTTGCCGTCTCCATTCCGCTTGTCTCCGGCATCTGCCAGTCAATGATAAAGGTGTGGAAGGAATCTCCTTCATCCCTGGCGATCTCTGCGCGATGCACAGCCTCCCTGCCGGAGGTCGTCCATTCAGGCCGCATACCGATGGTTTTCAGCATCTTGCTCACGCTGTCACAGACATTGAAATCATCATCCACCACCAGCGCCCGGAGCCCTTCCAGCTCCTTGATCTGCGCCGCGTTCTGCTCAATATCCTGCAGCTTCAGGGTAAGATTGACCGTAAACGTGCTCCCCTTTCCCACCTCGCTTACAACCGAGATCGTGCCGTTCATCATTTCAATGATATTCCTGGTGATAGCCATGCCCAGGCCGGTTCCCTGGATCCCGCTCTTGGTCGTGGTGGTCTCCCTTTCAAAGGGCTCAAAAATATGCTTCACAAACTCATCGGACATACCAATCCCGTTGTCCTTAATGACAAAGATATAATCACCGTATCCATGCTTGAACGTGGTATTCTGCATGATGCGGAACGATACCGTCCCTCCCGCCGGCGTATATTTTACTGCATTGCTCATAAGGTTTATGAAAATCTGGTTTAACTTCAGAGGATCCGTGATCACATCTTCGTTGGCAACCTCAAAGGTATCAATAAACAGCTCCAGCTGCTTTGCCTTCACCTGAGGCTGGATAATATTCACCAGATTGTGCATCAGTTCGGAGATATTGCATTCCTGCTCATGAATCTGCATCTTGCCGCTTTCGATACGGCTCATGTCCAGGATATCATTGATCAGGCTTAAGAGATGGTTACTGGATGCCAGGACCTTCTGCAGGCAGTCCTTTACCTGATCCTTATTGTCGATATGGCTTGCCGCAATGGTGGCAAAGCCGATAATCGCATTCATGGGCGTGCGGATATCGTGGCTCATGTTGGAGAGAAAAGTGGTCTTCGCCTCATTGGCATGCTGCGCATGCATCAGGGCATCCTGCAGTGCCTGCGTCTGCTCCCTCTGCTTTATGACCTGTTCCGTGATATCACGCGACACCACCATGGCGATAATGTCCTTTGTGATGTCATCCCTGGTCATAATGAATGACTGTCGCACGCACATGGGGCTGTCATCATCCTCCGTCCTGGTCCAGAAGTCAATGTCAATTTCCGCTTCTCCCTGGTCAAAATGTTCTTTCAGATATTCCCCATCTACCACTCTGTTATAATCTTCAAGAGATTCCGGCAGCACATACTGGCGCCACTTTTCAAAATATTCAGATGCTCTGCACGGTGCCTGCAGTCCCAGCTGCTCCAGCAGGGAAATCTGTTCCCCGTCTCCCCTGACGCACATAATGTCGCCATTGATCAGGTCTTTTGTCAGATTAAGCTCAAACGTGCTGAATGCGCTTGAGGTAATAGCGATCCTGTACTGACGCTCCTTGCGGTTCATCACAGACAGCTCTTCCAGCCTGCTCTGCTCCCTCTGCTTCATCTCGGAGATGTTCTGCCTGACATAAAGAATTTTCGCAGTCCTGCCTTCTTTCCGCTCCAGGCAGACAGCCGCCAGATGCTCCCACTCCTCTTTTCCATCCCGCATGAGATGGCATTCATAGGTATAGACATCCTTATCTGCAAGATTTTCTATAACGGAATCCTTTTCAAATGCCTGCAGAAACTCCTTTTGCCCGTCTTCCCCAATGATATTCCTGCTGTGGCTCACAATGACTTCGGAATACTCCCTTTCCTCCATGAGCTGATTGCCCATGGAATTCACACCTTCCATATAAGAGCAGGAACCTGTCTCCAGATCCGCCGTCAGATATCTGGAGGCGAAAAGGATGTTCAGCCCTTTCAGCACATAATTGACCTGGCGGTTCTCATTTTCCAGCTTCTTTCTCTGTTTACCGGCCCGGAAGACCAGGAAAGCCACGCAGGCTGCGAACAGAATGATCAGGGACACCTCCAGCCGGATTCCGGCAAGATTTGCCTTCTCTATCATCCCCTGCGTGACAGTCTGTGGAAATGCCTGCACCAGGACACATTCGCTGTCCGGTATGGATATCACACAGAGATTGTCTGTTTTGCTCCCCTCGCCGCAGATGAATGCCCCGCTTCCTCCATTCCGGAATATGGCTTTCGCCGCCTCCGCTGTATCCCTGTCGATCACGCCGGAGCTTTCCAGAATATCGGGCAGATTGCCCTCCCCATAGTTCCTGCCGTCGGAGCCCGCGATCACCCGGCCGCCCGGCGTACACAGCCAGGTGTCCGAAACCTCGCCAAAATAAGTGGTACCAAGCATTTCTCTGAGGTATTTTTCTGTCAGGTAGGAGCCCCGGATAATGCCCACGATCTTCCCTTCAAACCGCACCGGCGCATAGAAGACGATCCTTGCCTCCTCATCCGAAAGCTGTGTGTCAAGCATGACAGACATGCCGCTCTCTCCCTGCATCCCCCGTTTGTAATAATCGCTGTCAGAAGAATCGGTGATCATACCGTCCGAGGTATAAGTAACCCCGTCCACATCCGTAAAACGGACCGTGTCAAAAATAGAATTATTCTCCATTTCCCTGAGCAGCCCAGTGCTGATCACCGTTTTCCCCGAAACAATCTCAAAGGTATATTGGGCGACAAAATGTTCATTAAAGAAATGCGCATATGTATTGATCATACTCTGCCCATCTTTGAATTCGTCAGCAACCTGACGCGCCGCCTGACGCGCCGCATCCTCCGCATAATTTCTGTTCTGCTCCGCGATCCTGTGCTTATTCTGTACTGTGTATCCATAAAACAGGATAAACACAATCACCAGCAGAGGAGCCGCATAAATAACCGGCTGTAGTAAATGCTTGCTTTTCATCTGTAATACCCCCCTCATAAATTATATTTCTGACGACCTGACAGAGCCCAGCCCCCAATAATCAATGCTCCAGATAGCTGATGTTCAGATCCACATCGCCCTTTACGCCGCTGACACTTCCGTTCGCCTTATACTGCCATATGTCATACTTTCCGGAGTAGGTAGGAGACGCCGCATACTGTGCCAGCCAGACTTTATAGGCATTTAATTCAGCCATATTGACCTGCTGCTCCATCCACAGCTTGTTGGAATAGACCCCCGCTGTATAGCCTGCATTTTGGATCGTCTGGCAGAAAGCTTTGCACACTGCTGTCCTGGTGTTATTGTCAATCTTGTCACCGCGTCCGCCGCTGCGCTCCACATCTATGAACACCGGATAGGTAATCTTGTAATTCCTGATCTGCTCCAGTACCATGGATGCTTCTTCCACCGCTTCCACCTCGTCTATTGCCTGCGAATAGAAATATACGCCAACCTTCAGCCCCGCCGCCGTAGCGCCCTTCATATTGGAATCAAAATACGGGTCCTCGATCAGTTTGCCGGCAGAAGATCCCCTGTAGCCACTGCGGACAATGACATACGAGATACCGGAATTCTTCACGGCATTCCAGTCAATGGTGCCATTCCACTTGGACACGTCAATTCCGATCAAGCCGTCGCCCGTCACAAGAGCGCCGTCTGCGGCAAACTGGTACTTCGCCCCCTGTATGATATGCTCTCCTGTCACCTTGACGCCGTCTGCGGTAAAATAATAAATCTTCCCCTCAATAGTCTGCCACCCTGAATATCTGATTCCTCCTTTCAGGAAAAACTTTTCCGCCTGATAATAATCTGCATGGGACGCTTCTCTGTATTTATCGTTTTCCAACACGTACAGCTGATTGCCCGCGGCATCCTTCAGCTTCGTCCCCGTATCCTCCCTGGGATGTTTCCTGACTGTTACCGTACAGACTGCCTCCGCCTCCCCGCCGTCTTCGCTGTACCTGACAATGATCTCCGCACTGCCTTCATTGACGCCCGTGACAGTCACCTGCCATCCAGAAACGCTGACCTGTGCCACCTCCGTATTGGAGGACTCCGCAGTCACATTCCCCGGCGCGTCCTGCCCCCCGTCCACCGCGGCATGGAGCACTGCCGGAACCGTCAGGAACACAGTTGCGGAGGACCTGTCCAGTGTAAGAGTTCCGTCGAAGCCTGTGTCTGGCTCCGAGTCCGGCTCGAAATCCGGTTCCGGGTCCTGTTCCGGTTCAGGTGTCACATCAGGAACCGGCTCGGCGGTTGCTTCCGGTTCGGTGTCCGGTGCTGGCTCGGCAGTTGCTTCCAGTTCAGTGTCCGGTGCTGGCTCGGCGGTTGCTTCCGGTTCGGTGTCCGGTGCTGGCTCGGCAGTTGCTTCCGGTTCAGTGTCTGGTGCTGGCTCGGCGGTTGCTCCTGCTGCTGTGTCCGGTGCTGGCTCGGCGGTTGCTTCCGGCTCGGTATTGGGAGACGGCTCACTTACGTTATCAGGCATCCCTGTGTCCTCAGCCGTCATCATCAATATCCTTCTTATTGCAGTTGCCGCAGGATCCGGAATTTCGCTCTTTGCAATTTCGTTATATGTAACGCCGATAACCTTACTTTCCACCCAGGCTACGGTATCTGTCAATATTGATTCCACCACTGTCTCATTTTGCTTGGTATCCTCCTGGGCGACATTGACCTCGGATTCCTGCTTCACTTCATTTGCCACATCAACCGGCTTATAGACGATCTCCTCCTGTACCTCTGCCGTCCGCACGGCTGTGGACACCGTATAATCTGCATAGCGAAAGTCCTGCAGCATTTCCATCGCCACCTGATAATTTCCTGCAACGATGTTTTTCTTATATATTATACCATCCATATCCTCATCAGACCAGGTAATATTCTTCCCGTCCGGAGCTGTCACTGTAACGGTAAAGGGCACATTAGGCACCAGCTTACCGGTCTTCTGGTTGATGAACTTTATCTTCAGATCCTTATGAACGGACGTAAACACAGGAGCAATGGAAATCTGTCTGTCATACGTAGTCTCATCATATCCTTTATTATCATCTTCCGGCTCCGGCAAGACCACTATCTCCATTTTCGCCGCTTCAGCGTCTGCCACGGCTACCAGCCCTCTCTCTCCAATAATGGAAATACCCTCCAGCTGTGTACCAACATTGGCAAAGTCAGCCACCTGATCCGCCCTGGCTCTCCGGTTTGCCATGACAACTCCCGCCACAAGCGCCAGGATCAGTACCGCTGCGCCGGTTCCCATCATCACCCAGTCTATCAGATCCAACCTGCCAGAACCCCGACGCTTCTTCCGGGATCCTGCCTTCCTACGGTCGTCCCTGTCCGCTGGCGCCTCCTCATCCAAATAGAGTGCCTCCTCATAAAGCGCCCCGGCATCCATAAATTCCTCATCATCGGCATATGCTTCCATTTTTTCGCCATATACCAGCTCCACATTTTCCGCTTCTATATATTCTGCTGCATCCTCTCCGACGTAATACTCTGCTCCTCCTGCGTAATACGCCGTGTTCTCCTCAGCATAATACCCTGCTTCTTCCCCGGTGTAATGTTCTACATTATCCTCAGCACAATACTCGGTTTCCTCTCCAATGTAATACTCCGCTTCCTCCTCGGCGCAATACTCGGTTTCCACCTCGGCGTAATACTCCGCTTCCTCCTGAGCGCAATACTCGGTTTCCTCTCCGGCGTAATACTTCGCGTCCCCTTCAGCGCAGTACCCGCCTTCCTCTCCAGTGTAATACTCCGCTTCCCCCTCAACGCAATACTCGGTTTCCTTTCCAGTGTAATGCTCTGCGTTCTCCTCAGCATACTGCTCTCCGATTTCTGCAGGCTCCTCAAATTCACCGGCTATAGCGTATGCCGGTTCCCTGTCCTCCGCTTCCGCATATCCCTCCTCCGAAATCTGCTCAATACAGTACCCTCCGCCTTCTCCTGCATAATATCCCACATCTTCCCTGGCATAATCCCCCCCGTTCTCCCCAGCGCAATACTCTGCTTCCTCTCCGGCGTAAGGCTTTGCTTCTTCCTCTGCGCAATACTCTGCTTCTTCCCCGGCGTAATACCCCGTTTCCTCCTCCGCACAATATTCGCCTTCTTCTCCGGCGTAATACTTCGCGTCTCCTTCAGTACAGTACCCGCCTTCCTCCCCAGCGCAATACCCTGCTTCCTCTCCGGCGTAATATCCCGTATTCTCCCCAACATACTGTTCTTCGGTTTCAGCAGGTTCCTCATACTCATCAGCTATGGCGTATTCCCATTCCATGTCCTCCGGCTCCGCAAAATGCTCGGAACCAGCAAACACTTCATCTTCCCCAAAGTTCGCCGTTTCCGGCTCCGGATACTCCGCGTCCGTATATCCTTCCTCCAGGTCCTCATTTTCGGCATAGCACTCCCCGTCATCCTCAAACCCATCATACACTACACGTTCGTCTGCCTCTCCCCCCACGCCTTCCCAGCCCCGGAGATTGTCGGCATCGTCTTTTTTTCTCTGTATTGGCTTTGCGGTACGACGGAATAATTTATTCATTCAAATACATCCTCTCCAAATAAAACTTAACATTTTCGTAATATTATATCATTGCCTCTTTTTTACTTCAAGCTTTCGGGATATTTATTCATAATTTCTTAAATCTTTTTTATTCGTCCTAATAATGTAGACTTTCTTTCCACATAATAGTAAAATAGGAGAAGTTGTTTTGTTACTGTGAACGGAGTGAATAACAACGTTGTTTTTACCACGCATAACCAGAAACGGAGAAAAAAAATGAGCGACAGAAAAACGCCGGAACAGCATATCCCTAAAATACCCGATATAGAAATCATCGATTTGGAGATGACCGACCTGGAAGACGAGACAGTTGCCACACACACAAAGAAGGGCCGGTCTAACGACACCAGGGACAGCATGATGAACGCTTTCTCTGACCCTGATGCCCAGAAGCCCAATCCTGTCCTGAAGTTTCTCTCACACATCAACATCCACATCGTGTTAGCTGCTGTTTTTGTGACCGTTGTTGCAGTCATTGCGTACAAAGTTGTAAACTGGGGAGAATTTATAGACCTTGACGAGATTTTCAAGGACGGAGCAGGCGAATACAGTGATACTTTTGACAGTATAATCCGCCTGGTC
Organism: uncultured Lachnospiraceae bacterium; assembly: GCA_948470905.1. Classification (GTDB taxonomy): domain Bacteria; phylum Bacillota; class Clostridia; order Lachnospirales; family Lachnospiraceae; genus Acetatifactor. The sequence goes on from CAOKQK010000035.1 coordinate 25,580, forward strand.
GACAAGAGCGGGATGCCGATCGAACCCATCAACGACGACGGCATAACCACAATTGTTGCTTTTGGCAACGCTCCCTTTGCCGATGACAGAAATTCAAAGGACAGCCTGGCCAATATGATCTCTGACATGGCCGGAGCCACGGTGTACAACTGTTCCATCAGCGGAAGCTATCTCGCCTCCCTGCCCTACGAAAGCGCCTACGAGACAGAAGCACCCCTCAACGCCTTTAATTTTTACTGGATGTGCCATCTCGCCTGCGGCAGCCTGGTCGACAGCAAATATCAGACGGCCCTGGAAACTCTGGGCGACAGCGCTCCCCCGGAGGCGCAGGAGGTTTATAATACCCTCAAGTCCATTGACTATGATAATGTAGACGTTATCGCCATCATGTATGATGCCAGCGATTATCTGGCAGGGCACCCCATGTACAGCGACGATGATTTCACAGACATTACCCAGTTTACCGGAAATCTCGAGGCAGGCATCCAGCTCATCCAGGATACCTACCCCCATATCCGTATCATCGTCCTCTCCCCCACATATGCCTACAGCGACAAGATAGACGAGGAGACAGGGAAATACATCAGCAGCGACATCATGCGCTATGGGCAGGATGTGCTTTCCACCTATGTGATCAAGCAATGCAGTTCCAGTATCCGCAACCGCGTCACCTTCGTGGATAACCTGTATGGCACAGTCACAGCGGAAAACGCAGATGCCTGCCTGACCGACTACCTGCATTTGAACAAAAACGGCAGGGAACTGGTTGCGAAACGCTTTGTCTATGCATTGAATTACTATAACAACTAAGGCTCTGTCCGAAAATCAAATACTCTCGCGGGAATACCGGTGTGAATTCCCGCAGATACCGACCAGGGCGTCTCCCATTCCGGATCCTCCAAAAACATAACAACAGGATGCCAGCTGCCAAAATACGGCTGCCGGCATCCTGTTTCCTTAACAATTTCCGATCAAATCAGCGCTCCTTTAAAGACCTGTAAGAAACACAGGCTGACTGATAAATACTGCTGACCGTCACGCCGCTCCTAAAACAGAATCTCACAGTCCCACACATCAATGCCGCTGTCCTGAAACACATCGTACAGCTGCCTGTGCAGTTCTTCCTTGGTAATCCCTTTTTTCAGGATCACTTGCAGGAAGCCCCCGCCTCCTGCACCCGCAATGAATCTGCCGCAGATCAGATTTTCACACACCTTGAATATCTGTTCGATACAGGTATTCGTCGCGCCGCTGTCCAGCTTCTTGGAACATTCCCAGTGCCGGTTCAACAGCTCCGCAAAAGCGTCAATGTTCCCTTCTTCCAGCTCAAACCGCATAAGGGCGGCAAGATGCTTCATCTCCTTCAGTGCTTCTACGGATTCCGGCCTTGCGCCGATATAATTGCCCACCACATCCCGCAGCAGGTTTCTCGCAAGCCTCCTCTGCCCCGTGTAGATCAGCGCGAACCTCTCCTGCAGCTCCTGCCTTGTCTTTGCACTGAGCTCCACATGGTCTATCGTCAGCTGCTGGCGGATGCCTGGTTTAGACCGGATAAACTTGATCCCTTCTGTGAGTCCTCCCACCTGGTCCTGCCAGCCGCCCCCTGTGGACATGATCTGTTCCATACAGAGCACTGTCTGCGCCAGCCTGTCATCACCTGTATCCAGCCCCAGGAACTCGTAAATCGCCTTTACGCATGCTGCAGACAAAATGCTGCTCGTCCCCAGCCCGCTCCCCTTCGGGATGCCAACCGCCTGTGTGGAAAGATAAATCCCTCCGCCAAGCCTCCGCAGTACATCCTCCAGCTGCTCCTCACCCTTCAGAGGGATAACTCCGCAGGCGATCAACGCCGCCTTATGCAGAGCAAAGGAGTCATATGGATTATGACAGTCACAGACCTCCCAGGTACTGTGCGCCTCTCCCCTGGCGCCCACATCCTGGCTCTCAAATTCCACCTTCAGCTCCTCCAGCCTTCTGACCGTCACCTGGATTGGTTTGATACCTCCCAGCGTGACAGCTGCATTCAGCACCGCTCCGCCCTCCTCATTGCATTGAGGAGGCGTGTCCGTCCAGCCGCCGCCCCAGTTGACGCGCACTGGCAGGCTTACCGACACATGATCCTTACATATCCGGAAATTTCTGTTGTCCGGCAGGTTTTTCACCGCGTCATCATATATCGTCTTCTCGATTGTGCCAAAGCACTTTGCCTCCAGAATATCATAGGTCATGCCGCACAAGGTCAGTTCCCTGGACTGCATGGCTCTGAACAGCGCATAGTAGATCCGCACCTTCAGCGGAACGGGAGCGGCATCCGCATCCATGAGCAGCTCCCTGAACACATTTTCCGTAATTCCTTTTCTTCCGAAGATTCCCAGGGCATCTTTATAGAAAACGCCTTTGGAAAGCATTTCCACAAACCGGTTGGCAAGGATACGGCTCTCCAATTCTCTGCAAAATATATCATAAGCCCTGGTGTCCGCCTGGTTAAAGCTTTCATACAGGCTGGTCCTCTCCCCAGACCGCCATACAGAAACCTCCGCCGGAGACGCTTCTCCCGCCGCCATCCTGCCCACCAGCGCCGCCATCTCCTGAGCCTCCTCCCAGGAGCCGCACTTCGGGTAGAGCCTGGCAAACCACAGATAATCTTCCTCATCGTCCCAGAGCTCTTTTGCCAAAATACTATTCTGCGCCATGAACTGACGGAGGCTTGTCCCATGAAAAGCCGCCCCCTTCTCCATTCTTCCCTTGGGATTATCCTCCACATGATAACAGCGGATAACATAGCTGCCGTCCCTGAGCTTTAAGCCATGCCACACCGTATCCCCGGGAACATTTGCATCCCGCAGATGGACACCCGAAACTACAGCGCCCTCCCCCACCACGGAAGAACCCAGGACATAGCTGCTCTCAATATAACTGCCCTTCCCGCAGACCGCCGAACGTCCCACATAACTGTTGTAGGCAGCATACTGAGCTGCCCTGCCGCCTGTGAAACCAGGCTCTCGCCCCGCCGTCTCTCCTCCGCCCGTGGATTTGAGTTCACGCCCTGCCGTCTCTCCTCCGCCTGTGAAACCAGGCTCTCGCCCCGCCGCCTTTCCGCCCGTGGATTTGAGTTCACGCCCTGCCGTCTCTCCTCCGCCTGCGGAACCAGGCTCTCGCCCCACAGTCTCCCCACCTGTGGAATTGGTCTGTTTCTTCCACCCAAGGAAGGCATACTCCTCCACTTCGGCGGTGACAAGGCTCCGCAGCTCCGCAGTTGTGCCAAAATGGATAAATTTCGCCGGGGAGAAGCTCATCAGCTTTATGGAATATTCATGCAAAGCCTCCCATAGCCTGGTCCTGCAGCTTAACAGTTCCTCATTGATCTCTCCCTCCGCAGCCTCCCTGTAATACTGCTCCAGCGTTGCCGCACCTGCCAGAGGATAGAGAAAGTCCCCGTAGAAGCTGATCCTGGCCCTCTCATTTACAAATTCCTCAAACTTCTCCGCGTCATTTTCACCGTCTGTGCTTATAAGGCCAAAAAGGGACATCAACAGGTCGCTGCCAAACAGCACCGCACCGGTATCCAGATCCACGCAACCCTTGTCATTGACGGCGCCTGCCTCCCTGAGCCGCTCCTCACTCTGCTTATGTAGAAACTGCCCTACATAATTATGTCCGTCATTCAAATAGACCCCGTGGTCTTTTCCAATGTCCGCCTTCTCTTTGATGGAAATAGCCATCGCCCCATGGGACACCGCATCAATCTGCAGAGGATTGAATAAAAGGAGCACATCGCCGGACAGCACAAGCATCCCCTCCTGTATTCTGGACGGGACGCCGGACATACCGATGATCAGCTCGTCAAAAAGTGTTGAATTCCTTCCGTCCGGAAGCTCCCTGGGCACAGGTGAAAAGAGCTTGCCCACAGCCGAGTACTGGGGAACCCGCTTGCTGTCCCCGCCGGAATGGATGACCAGGATCCGTTTTCCCTTAAAAGGATTCACTGGCTTGCTCCCAACAACCGCCTGACTCCCAGCTGCCGCCTGACCTCCGCCTGTGAGCCTCTCCTGCTCTGCAATATAGCGAAGCACATTAAAAGTCGCTCCGCCACTGCCCACGCGCTTGCCCTCCGGATCGGACAGGACTGCATAATGACATTTCTCCGGAAGCAGATTATCCTCCCTGCGCCTGCGTATCTGTTCCCGGTAGGTCTGCGCCTGCTCCTCGTTGGAGGCTGTCAGAACACAATAGTCCCACCTGTAAAAATTCAATTTGTTAATGCTTCTCTCGTAATCCTCCCAGGCATCCAGATAAGACTGCTGCAAAAACAGATCATTCATCTTTAATAATGAATTATTATATTCCATACTTACACCTTCCTGTCCCTCACCATTCTGTAATCAGGGGATACTCCGTGCGGTAGACAGAATATCCATCCATCTCGCAAAAAAGCTCCCACTTATAATCGGCAAAGTTTCCCTTCACCCTCCTGCTGGACTGCAGGATCACATAGTGGCATCTTTCTTCCAGCACCGCCCTGTTCAGAGCCTCCAGATCGATCTCCTCCGCCGTGATCAGCTCATAAATCTCACTCTCGAAGCCCCAGCGCTCCACTATGGTCTCACGCCCGTAGGGCATGCATACCAGGGGGGAATACTGGCGCACGAACTGCACGAACTCCGGCGGGAACGCCGCCATTACCTCCCGTCCCGGGACGATGATGGCATCACAGATGTGTACCACGCTGTCCGGCATATGATACTTATTGTCAGCCCTGTAAAAAAACGGATTGCTGTAGACAAAGCTGCCTGAAAAGACAATCACTGCCGCCATGCCGAGAGCCAGGGCACCCGCCGCACGCCTTCCCTTACCTTCCTTCACCTTCCAGCAGACAGAGATACCGCTATAGGCGATCACCGGAGTGATCGGCAGCAGCCACAAGAGCCTGTAATAAATCTCGTCGCCCAGAATCTCAAACAGCAGCTTTGCAAACAGGGGATTAAAATACAAAAGAAGCAGCGTCACCGGCATATATACAAAAAGTATACGGACGTATTTTCTCTTTTCATTTATAAACAGATAAATGACCGCAAGCAAAAACCATATTACGATCATGCCTGTCCCCATAAAATTCCGAAACAGTTCAACCGCGTCTCTCCACATAAATCCTCCCGAATCCAGCAGGTGAAGCTCATCCCTGCCCGCCGCTACAGGCACCCGTTGCTCCTGCAACTGATATCCAATGCTAAAAAACACCGTATTTTCGTAACAGTTCAGCGACCTGTCTAAACTGTTACGTATTTTCTACACATTCCGCCCATATGCATCAAAATTCCTCCCGCCATCGTCCGCGGGAGTCAATTCAGAAACAGATACAAAACCGCATAACCCACACACGGAAGGCAGCAGAGCCCCATGGGCACCAACTGCCGCCACCGCCTGTAGCTCACGGCGCCAAACAGCCCTGTAATGCCTGCAAGCATACAGAGAAGCACTCCTCCAAGGGTACTGCAGAGGCAGCTGGTAATATTTGCCGAAAGCAGCAGCAGGTAAAATACGCCCGGAAGCTTCTCCTGCCTCTCCAATCTTTTCAGCCATAAGAGCAGCAGGTAAAAAAGGAACGGGATCACAATACCGCTGAGCGCCGCTTTTCCCTGCCTGCTCCTGGCGATCAGAAAGCTCTCAGACGTATATATGGAATAATTTCCAAACAACACCAAAAGCTCCGTAAAGATCAGGTACAGAGGAAACTTTCCTCCCCATGCGGGAAGTAGCGTCCTGCCCAGCAGATAAAATACTCCATAGGCAAAGGCGATCAGCACCACCGGCAGCACCAGATGCGCCACCGACACCGCCTCCATGCCGGACAGCTTCGCCAGACAGGCGATCCAAACTGGAAAGGGCGCCAGCCCGTGCCTGGCGTCCAGCTCCGTGCTGTAGCCGGTATAGGGCAGCTTCCTGTACATCAGCTCATCATTCGCAACCGTAGTGGAAATTGCCACATAATAGGCATCATCCCCATCCGTATAAGTCATCCGCACCGCCTGCACCAGCTGGAATAAAAGCACTGCCGCAAACAAGGTCCAAAGCAGCGCCTCCGCCCTGCCCGGCTTTCTCCTGAACACCGGTATCACTGCTCCCGACGCCTTCTTTTTCCTCCAGCCTGCAATGCTCCGCGCCGCCCCCAGAGCCGCCAGCGCAAGGCTGCAGCCCAAAAACAGATACAACATAGGTACGAAATTGCCACTCCAGAGCACAAAAGGGACGCAGATCAACTGAAAGCACGCCCACAGACAGAACTGGCCGCTGACCCACCGAAGGGGCAGCTGTCCCACACTTTTATCTACATCTGTAAATATGCCTCCCACAAGCAATGGTACAGCAAACAGAAGCAATGCCAAGATCAACAGTTGTAAAGCCATATGACTCCTTTCTCACCTGGACCGGGCCGGTATCATGACATAAAGACTGTCCCCATGCACGCTTTCAGAGAGCTGTATCTGCTCCCGGGGCGCATAGCCATACTTCTCTGCAAAAACTTCCAACACTTCATCCACTCTGACACCGCCCTTGACCAACAGCACAAACCGCCCAAGATCTTCTATGGAACCTGTGTCCTGCCTGTCTTCAAGCTCTGCCGCCGTCAGCAGCAGCGACCTGTCATAATGTGCAAACTCCTTCAGATTCTCGTAATACCCCACCCCGTCATAAATGCAGATACACGCCTCGTCTCCGTGTGCCGCCGCCACATCCTCCTGCTCCTGATAACCAAGGTAGAGGTATTCTCCGTCGTACCCCCACAAAGCCGCTCCCTGCAGGATCATCATCAGCACGCATAAGCCGCAGGCACACAGCCGGGGAACATCCCAGGTGCGGGCTTTCCCGGTAGTGCCGCGGGGGCTGTCCTTCCCGGTGTCTCCCTTCGAGACGCTGTCCTCCCGGCTGTCGCTTCCCTGGGCGCTGTCCTTACAGGAGACACTCTGCCCGTCCCCGGCTTCCCGGCACAGACCTGATGCCAAAAAGGACAAAACCCACGTCAGGAGCACCCCGCCTGCAAGTGCCGCGAACGGAAACACAGGCATGACATAGCGGTCCACAAGATAAGGGGACATTCTGGCCGCCAGAAGGAAATATCCCGCCACAGGCAGCAGCACCAGCGCCATGTATGCCCCTCTGCCAGCGGCTCCCGGTGCGGATTTCCCCGCTTTCTCCAAGGCTCCTCCTGCACTTTTTTCTGCCGCCTTCTCCAAGGCGGCTACTGAACTTCCTTCCTCCGCCTTCTCCGAGACTGCTACTGCAATTCCTTCCTCCGTCTTCTCCAAGGCTGCTCCTGTGCTTCCTTCCTCCGCTTTCTCGAAGGCAGCTTCTGCACTTCCTTTCTCTGCCCTCTCCGAGACTCCTCCTGCACTTCCTTCCTCCGCCTTCTCCAAAGCGGCTCCTGTGGACGCTTTCCGCCGCAGCAGCCACACAACGCAGGCGGCCGTACCCACCGCCGTCAGCAGCCAAACTCCGGGGCTTAAGGTTTTCTCCAACAAAATCCCTCCGAAGGCTGCAACTCTCTCTCCGTAACCGCTTAAGCCCTGAGACAGGTTTTCCAGAGCCTCCACACCTCTGCCGCTGGAAAGCACATCCGATATTGCAAAGGGGAACAGGGCAACTCCCACCGCCGCCGCAATGACAAGAGAACGCAGCAGGTACAAAAATTCCCTGAACCTTTTAGAGGAGAGAAGCAATATCAAGGCTGTAACAGCCAGAATCATGCAGTAAAACAAAAAGAAATACTGTGTCCAGAACCCCAGCACCGTCACAGCAATCAGCCCCTTGTTGTCCCTGTCAAAGGACCTGTCACGCCATTTTCTGAGTACCAGGTACAGAAACGCCACACACCACAGCGTCAGCATGGCATACATGCGGATCAGCAGCACAGTCGCCACCACCCCGGAAGAAATACCATATAACAGCGCGCACAGGATGCCTGTGAACCGGGAATACCTTTCCATTCCCAGCGCCTCCGCAAGCATCCGTCCCAGCTTAATCAAAAGGACCATCACCGCCGCCACAGCCGCCAGATTGATGGCACAGCCCATCCAGGGACTGGCTTTTCCCTGAAAAATGGAAGAAATCGTGTGAAGAAACATAAAATGCAGGGGCGGATGGTTGTCGTCCTTCACATTAAAATATACGGACAGATAGTTAAAGGCATCCTCTTTCCCCACTGTGATATAGTCCCGAAACTGCTGCCCGGTGATCCACACAGGCTCCTCGTAGACATCCGCTTTATAAGTCAGAAGCCTGCTGTTTCCCCGGTTTCTGACCACATCCTCCACAGCTATCGCCAGATTGCTGAGCGTCTCCCTCAGGGTATCCCCTTTAATCTCGCAGCGGATAAATTTTGCCAGCCGTCCCTCCGGCTGGGTGGTAACGATCCAGGGATTGTACTCCCCATTGGACAGCTCAAAACTGAGCAGCTCGTCCATGTGAAAGCCCTCTTTTTGAGAGACAAAAAAGCCAAGCAGGACAAGGCACAACGCCACAACTAAGATTTCCACACCAACTCTATGTCCGCCCGCTCTCCTTTTCATTCGCACACCTCCCTGTCCGCTTCTATGGACATGACTTTTCCCCTGTTCCGGTTTCCTCTCAGAGCTACTTGTTGCCATGCCCTTTCCGGGCACAAATGGGCATGAAAGCCGCAGCAAGCCAACGGAATATCAGGCTTGATGCACAGCAAGCTGACGAAATATCAGGCTTGATGCACAGCA
>CAOKQK010000036.1 GCA_948470905.1 uncultured Lachnospiraceae bacterium
TATGAAAAAAGAGGCGTAGGACATGAGCAACATGAGAGGTATTGACACTCCTGTTAGACAGCGCAGGAGAAGAATATTCAGGGAAGTGGCAAATCTGGCGTACACTTCGACCAACTTAAAGGATGACATGGAGGCGCTGCCCTATAAGATAGTGGACTATGAAGAATCCCAGTATTGGGAAAGCGTTTACCGGGACCGGGCAGTGGTCCGGGAAAGGCTGCGCCTGGCCATGGGGATGAGCCTGCGGCCGGAGAACAGGGACCGCCCGGGGCATCTGACGGAGGGCATGGAGGAGAGCAACATTGACGAAAAATATTATGAGCCGCCCCTGATGCAGGTGATCCCTTCGGCCTGCAATGCCTGCCCGGAGAACCGTTATGAGGTGACAAGCTCCTGCATGGGCTGTGCGGCACATCCCTGTCAGGTGGTCTGCCCAAAGAACGCCATTACCATGGTGGACGGGAAATCGGTCATCGACCAGGAAAAGTGCATCCGCTGCGGCAAGTGTAAGGAGGTATGCCCTTATGATGCCATCTGCCATAAGGAGAGACCCTGTAAGGCGGCCTGCGGGGTAAACGCCATTAAAAGTGACAGGTTTGGACGTGCCTGCATTGACAGTGATGCCTGCGTTTCCTGCGGGCAGTGCATGGTCAGCTGTCCCTTTGGCGCCATTGCGGACAAATCCCAGATATTCCAGCTGATACGCGCCCTGCAGTCCGGCAGGAAGATCATCGCTCAGGTAGCCCCTGCCTTTGTGGGACAGTTCGGACCCAAGGTGTCGCCGGATATGTTCAAGGCGGCGCTTAAGGAGCTTGGTTTCGCAGACGTTTATGAGACAGCCCTGGGGGCGGACATGGGCTGTATGAAAGAGGCGGAGCATTATGTGAAGGAGGTTGCCACGGGAAACCAGGCTTTTGCACTGACGTCCTGCTGCCCCTCCTGGTCCATGATGGCAAAAAATCTTTTCCCGGAGACTATCGACAAGATCAGTAATGAGCTCACTCCCATGGTAGCCACTGCCCGCGTGATCAAACAGGAGCATCCGGAGGCTTCCGTTGTGTTCATCGGTCCCTGCGCCTCCAAGAAGCTGGAGGCCAGCAGGAGGACCGTGCGTTCGGATGTGGATTTCGTGATCACCTTCGAGGAGCTGACCGGCATGTTTGAGGCGAAGGGGATATTGCTGGAGGAGATCCAAGCCCTGGACAGCCTTACGGATGCCACAGGAGCAGGCAGGGGTTACGGCGTGGCGGGAGGCGTAGCCGGCGCCATCGAGGAGTGTATCGCCGCCTATTATCCCGATACGGAGGTAAAGGTCGAGCATGCGGAAGGGCTGGCAGAGTGCCGCAAGATGCTGCTGCTTGCCAAGGCAGGCAAAAAGAACGGCTGTCTGATCGAAGGCATGGCATGTCCCGGGGGCTGCGTGGCTGGCGCCGGGACCAACATTGCCATTCCACAGGCGTTTAAGGCGGTGGAGAGCTTTAAAAATGCTGCGGAGAAGCAGGTGCCTGAGAGGGAGGCCTTCGGGGAAGACTGATTTTCCTGACAGCGCGGACAGCAGAGTCAGAATTCAGAAGGCCAGGAGAGATTTAGATGAAAATATTGTGTGAATCGCTTCAAATTAAAGATGACAAAATCGTCAGGGACGCCGCCGCTGCATGGAAAAAGGAAAGATCCCGGGCATTTATAAAAGGATGCCTTTTTGCATTGTTGAGTATAGCTGTACTCGCTGTCGTATACTGTTCTTTACAATGGTTTTCCACCGCCGACGAAAATGATCTTGGCGCGCTGGCCCGGCAGGCAGCCCATTACCTCGATTATGATGAATTATCTATCGAAGAAGTTAGACAAAGGGGGAACTATCTATCCGCGCTCTGTAAAGCTGCAGACGGGAACTGGTGTATGTGCGTTTTTGAGAGGGACTCCTTGTTTAAAGGCCGCTGGCGGGCAAATGGGGGATCAAAAGGGATAAAAGACGGAAAGCTCACCAGTTGGAATTACGGCAGCCCCCAAAAGGAAGCTGTCCTGATCTTTTGCGGCGGCAACATTCCGGACGAAGTCTGCTGGTATAAATTTCAAAACAACAATATCACTTATATCTGCCCCGTGGAACATGACAAACTTCTGGATATCTTTATTATTCCAGATGGCAGCCACAATATTAATGGTTATCCCATTCCGTTGGACTGCAATCAACAGGAAATTAAATAAGGTCTAAATTCCTTTAATGTCCTGTTGTAAAATAACGCAAACAGGCAGCTTAGGAATCCGCAAAGACCGGACGGAACAAAGAGTCATACCAGGGATGGAAGTGAAAATGATCGGAGGATATATTTGGAAAAACAATGCCGGATCTTATTGCAAAATCAATTGTATTAAAAACGGAGAATCTGACAAAGGAAATACGGAGTGGAAGCAAAAATCGGGAGCCATTTAAATTCGCGGTAGATCATGTGTCACTCACCCTGAACCGCGGGGATGCCTACGGCATGATCGGAGGGGCCAATTCAGGAAGGATCATGTTCCTGCGTCTGATCTGCGGTCTGGCAAAGCCTGCGGAGGGAAGCGTCAGCCTGTTTGGAGCCAAGGGAGAGAAGCAGCTGTGGAAGATGAGGAAAAAGACAGGCGTTATGGTGGGGGATCCTGTTTTTTATCGGGATCTGAGCGCGCTGGAGAACCTGATCGTGCAGAGCAGGTATTTCCCCCAGCCGGTTTCCAAAGAGGAAATGCTGGAGCTGCTGGAGCAGGTGGGGCTGAAAGATGTGGCACAAAGGCGTGTAGGCGGGTTTGGAGCCGGGATGCGCAGACAGCTGGGAGTCGCCCTGGCACTTGTGGGGAAGCCGGAGCTTGTCATATTGGATGAGCCTTATCTGGAGGTGGAGGACGATAAGACAGAGCAGATACGGCGGTTTCTCATGAGATTAAATCGGGAGCAGGGACTGACCATCCTTTTTGGCAGCGTCATGGTGGAGCGCTTTTCCGGGCTTGCCAGTCGATACGGCTTCCTGCAGGAGGGCAGGCTGGTGAGGGAGAAAGGTGGGAATCATGATGGGGCGGATGTTTTTGAGCGAGCTGCTGAAAATAAGGCGCTCCAGATCCCTTAAAAAGGCATGCATTTTTTATATTGCGCTGATTCTTTTATGCGCACTTTCTGCGGAAGGTGAAATGAATCTGGGCTATTCAGGTATCAGGGGGCCTTTTGTGGCATCTTCCTATATAGTGCCATGGTCATACTGGGTCGTGGCGGCATTCTCCTCGCTGACGCTGGGCGGGGAGTTTGACGGGAAACTGCTCAGAAATGTTTTCGCCTGCGGGGTCAGCCGTGGGAAATTTTATGCGGTAAAAGTACTTACAACCTATCTTGTCAGCTTTTTTCTGTACCTGACAGCGGTTTTGCTGGTAACGGTAATCCGGACGGCGCGTTTTGGCTTTAATCCTGACGGACTGGTATTTGAAGATTACTGGCTGAAAGTATTTGCCTATAACGGCCTGGGGCTGGCGGTGATGTTTGCCTATGGGTCGCTGTTCAACCTTCTGTGCTTCGTGTTCCGCTGTTCGGGAATTCCCTTTATAGTGGGAGTGGCACTAACCTTTGTGGATTTTTTATCAACCTCGCTGTCCATAAAGTATTATGGCTATCTAAGGGAACAACTGCCCAAAAATTTGTTTTCCATTGTGAAAATGATGCATAATGAAATAAAAGATCTGGATATTTTGAATCCGGAATTCCTGGGCATGTTGTACATCCCCTGTCTGTGTGTCATTGGAGTCTCCCTGGCTGCGGGGTATGTACTTTTTAAGGTCAGGGATCCGGAGTAAGATAATTCCCACCCACAACACAGGCAGCACACGATAACGCAATGGAAATGACTTAAATGGAGATATACAATGACTTCTCGCCTGCCGGATACCGACCTCTTTTCACTTTCAAATTTACAGTCAATTCTGGATTATATTGAGGAAAATCTTTTGGAGGAGCTGACGCCTGCCGGTATTGCTGCGCATTTTTTTGTCAGCGTCTCAGCCGTCTCCAACCTTTTCAAGATTGTCTGCGGACTGACGATCATGGAGTACGTCCGCAACAGGCGGCTCACTCTTGCCGCAGAGGAATTGTCCTCATCGAATACTTCCATCATAAATCTGGCCTGCAAGTACGGCTATGATACGCCGGAGGCATTTACAAAAGCCTTTTCCAGGCTCCATGGCTTTCCGCCCAGCTTTGTCAGGCGGGGCTTTCCGGTATCAAAGGCTTTTCTTCCTTTGCGGATCAGCGTTGCCGTGCAGGGCGGATGGACATGCACAGACCTGACAAAATCCAGTCGTGCAGGACAAGACGCATCTTCCCGTTCCTGCTATAATACTCCTGTCACGGAAGAAAAGTTTTTCATGGAAACAGAGCTTTCCGGGGAAAAGGGAGGAAGTCAAATGGACAGCGATAACGTCTGCAGGATTGATTTAAGCAAAATGCTCTATCAGAAAGAATGGGAAATTCTTTATGCTCTGGCAGAAGAATTGCTCCAAAGCCGGATTCCGTTCAAGGTGGATGGGAAAACCATGATTTTTGCCCATGGCCTGGAATTCCCTTTGGAGCAGATCTGTCTGACCTTTAAGTGGGGTGATGAGGAAACTGTCAAAAGTTTTTTTCATCATGACTCAGCAGCCAGGCATACAGGCTATGGTTTTAAATATTTTGATGCACGATACAGGGGAATGAGAGTCCGCTGTATGTTCTATGGCAACTGCACCGGCGAAGATATGGAAGGTGGGCAAGGGCTTTCCATGGAAGAAAGGTATTCCATGGAAAAAAAGCATTCTACAGATGAATTTCTGTACAGAGATACCGATTTGGTTCAGATCAGGAATCTTTTGATTCCTGTGCAGTCCCTGAAGTTCTATTATGAAAATGCAGAAAAAGAAACGCCGTATTATAAAATGGTGGCGGAACGGTTGGGGAAACAGGAGGACTTGGGAAAGCATGAAAACTGCCACCTCCAAAACAAGAAGGCATGGGAATATTCCGCTTATGAGTTCTGGCTCCAAAATTCAGGGCTTCCCGCTGACAGGGCGAAGAAAAGCCTGGGAAATCCGCTGGGAATGTTAAAGAGATATGCCTGTTATTTTGATCACTATGCGGGTGTGCGTATAGCAAATATATGCGGTTCCTGCGGTAAAAAAGCGATTCCTTTAGCCATTCTGGGGGCGGAGGTCACTGTCTTTGATATCTCGGAGGACAACAGAAGATATGCCATGGAAGTTGCGGAAGCAGCAGGCGTAACGCTCCATTATGAGGTGTGCGACGTTTTGGAGATCGACAGGGAAAAGTACGGCAGTTATTTTGATGTCGTATTTATGGAGGGCGGTATTCTACACTATTTTCATGACATTAATGAATTTATGCACATCATGCATGCCCTGTTAAAAAATAATGGAAAAATGATATGCAGCGATTTCCATCCCTTTACCAAAATATCGGATATCCTGGATTTGCAGCAGCCTTCGGTGGGTTATTTTTCAACGGATGTCTTTGAGGGAGAAATGGCACATGCCCGTTTCTATCCGGATGCCGTCAGAAATCAGATGCCCAAATGCCTTTACAGGAAATATACGGTCAGTGAAATTATCAACGCTATCCTGAACTGTGGATTCCTGTTAGAGAAATTTGACGAGCATCCCGCATGGACCAATGACAGTCTTCCGGGAGAGTTCACGGCGGTAGCATCGAAACGCACCCGTCACGCTTAGGAACTTTTGATATTTAGAGCAAAAAATGTATTGACAGATGCTGGAATTACGTTTACAATGATGCATGTAGCTAAAAACAAGTATGAAAGAAAGGAGGCAAGTACAATGACGAAGTTAAGGAAGTTAAAGGCTATCGAGAATCAGATCAGTAAATGTATTGTCTCCCGGATTATAAAAGCGTAAGAGATTATTTACAGGAGCTGCCTTAAGGGGCGGCACATGTGAGTGGTTGGTGAGCAGACGGCATGGCATACATTGGTATGGTCATGTCGTTTTTTTGATGCGCAGACCCGTATATGGAAGTATGAAAGTAAGTGACACCTGGACGGCGCCGGGAGAGATTTTGGCGTCTTCTGCCAATAATCCCAAGCAGTCATTCTGACAGCTTTGACAGCAGGCGCCAAAACGCCGCCCTCTGGCATTTTGGGTGCATCCGCTTGCTGCCATGCCGGGACTTTCATACCCATTTGTGCCAGCCAGTGGCATGGCGACAAGTTTGCTGCCGGCGCAGCATGGGGGCCGCGCGCGGGCAGGAAGAAGATCTTTCCTGCCCGGTGTGCTCACAGATGGAGTTTTTATGGTCGCGGGAGTAAAGGTCGGCAGCATTTCAGACAGGTTGCTGAACCGCTGTGCGGATCATACATTTTTTAAAAAATTATTTTGCTGTTCCGCCTTGAAGATTGTGTTTGAGCAAAATACGGCATGCAGGTCAGGGATGGCAGAATGGAAGGAAATAAAGGAAGAGGAGCATTCCTATGAATTTACCGAACAGTTTTACAAAGATTTTGGAGAAGTATGGGATTGAGAAAAAAGAGATTGTGTTTGCTGCCATGGCGGATCTGGACGATCAGTTCCGGTTCGCGGACTCCATTGTAGCTCTCACGGAGAAGAAGCTGGTGGTGGCCAGATATCCCTACAGAGAAAAGCAGGAATATCGCCTGGGAGGCTATGACAGCTGGGCCATGCACGGGGAGGCAGCAAATGCGGGCGGGACAGTTTCCGGCAAGACATCACGTCATAACGGAGGTCCCCACGACAGAAGCGAGTCGGAGGAGCCGGCGGTGCTTTTGTATGATTTGGCGGACGTGGAGAAGCTGGAGGTGCTCCGTCAGGTCAGCACCGGCGTGCTGATGGGGAAGGTGAAGGGGATGGAGCAGTACCTGTGCCAGTTTTCCAACACCAAGATGGAAGCCTTTATGAGAATAGGGCGCTTATTGGAAAAGATGAAGAAGAGGGAGGAGATTTCCAAGGAAGATCTGGATGTCAAGCGGGGCAAGGAGTGCTGTCCCAAGTGCGGCATGATCTACCCTGACCAGGAGCGCAAAGTCTGTCCGAAGTGTATGGACAAGAGTTCCATACTCTGGAGGACGGTGGGCTACTTTAAGCCCTATAAGGGACGGCTGTTTGTCATGATGTTCTGTTATCTGGCGACGGCGGGTCTGAATCTGGTATGGCCTTATTTAAGCGGCACGGTGCTTTATGATAAGGTATTGGCGAAGGACGAGACATTTCTTGCAGCAATGAATTTTCCGGCGGGAAGGTTCCTGCTGGCTCTGGGTATTTTGACCATTGTGATGATATTGACAAAGGTGCTGATCCAGGCGCTGGGTATTCTGCAGGGAGTATTGACGGCCAGGATTGCCCCGGAGGTAGTGAGCAGGCTCAAAAGCCAGGTCTTTGATTCCATGGGAAAGCTGTCCATCAGCTTTTTTACCAAGAGGCAGACCGGAGGGCTGATGACCCGTGTGTCCGATGACGCGGATGAAATATCAAGCTTTTTCATAGACGGCATCCCATACTTTTTTATCAATGTGGGGACGATCATAGCAACCTGTGTTATTATGTTTGTGCTGAATCCCCTGCTGGCTCTGGTGTCGGTGGTACTCATGCCGGTGCTGTTCGTTATCAGTTACCGCATGATACCCAGACTGTGGCATTATTATGGTAAACAGCACCGCGCCAACAGGAGGCTGAACAGCCAGATGAACGAGAACCTGACGGGAGCCAGGGTGGTAAAGGCTTTCGGACAGGAGGAGCAGGAGATGACCCGCTTTAAAAAGAGCAACACAAGGGTCAGGGATGCAGAGGTGGATGTGGCAGGCTATGACTGCCGTTTTGCCACACTGTATTATCTGGTGGAAGACTCCCTGACCTTCCTGGTCTGGGCGGTAGGTTCCGCGCTGATCCTCAGCGGTTCAAATATGGAGCTGGGACTTCTGATCACCTTTTCGGGCTATGTGGGACAGCTGAAAGGGCCTCTGGAATTCATGTCCAGGATTTTCCGCTGGTATACCAGAGCCATGAATTCCGCCCAGCGTATGTATGAGATCATTGACGCCGTGCCGGAGGTGAAGGAGGCGCCGGATCCCGTGAGGCCGGATACCTTGAACGGCGAGATTGAATTAAAAAATGTCACTTTTGGATATGAGCCAAATAAGCCCGTCCTGAAGGACGTGAGCTTCCATGTGGAGGCTGGGGAGGTTCTGGGTATCGTAGGACGCTCCGGCGCAGGCAAGTCCACGCTGGTGAACCTGATCTCCCGTCTGTATGACGCCGGTGAGGGGGAAGTCCTGGTGGACGGTATTAATGTAAAGCGGTACGGTTTTAAGGAGCTACGCAAAAATGTTGCGATGGTGTCTCAGGAAACCTATATTTTCCAGGGAACCGTGGCAGAAAATATTGCTTATGCAAGGCCGGAAGCTACCAGGGAGGAAATCATAAGGGCGGCGGTACAGGCAAGCGCCCACGATTTTATCTGCAAGATGCCCCAGGGCTATGACACAATCATCGGCGCGTCCAGCCGTTCCCTGTCGGGCGGAGAGAAGCAGAGGATCTCCATTGCGAGAGCAATCCTTGCGGATCCGAAGATCCTGATCCTGGACGAGGCCACATCTGCGGTAGATACGGAGACGGAGCTTGCCATTCAGAAGTCACTGGAGCAGCTGGAGAAGGGCAGGACTGTGCTCTCCATCGCCCACCGGCTTTCCACGCTGCGCAATGCGAACCATCTGATCGTCATCGACGACGGGCGGGTGACAGAATCCGGGACACACGCGGAGCTGATGGCACTGAAGGGTACATTTTATAAGCTGAGCGAGCTGCAGACGAAGGCGCTGGCAATGCGGGGCGTGGAGTGAGAATAAAGCAGTGTATGGAAATTTAGTCTGGTGAGGTGTCAAGATGAATGTTAAGAAGTTTTGGGACGCCGTTTTGCGGCAGGATGCAAATGAGATTCGACAATACTTTAATCCATCGGCATACATTAATTGGCATTGTACCAATGAACATTTTACTGTTGATGAGTTTATTCGGGCAAACTGTGAATATCCGGGACAATGGGACGGTGTGGTTGAGCGTGTAGAGCAAATGGGGAATTTCGTTATTACGGCGGCAAGAGTATTTTCCAAAAGCGAAGATTTATCTTTCCATGCTGTATCATTTATCAAAATGGAAGAAGATAAAATTGCTGCCATTGACGAATATTGGGGAAATGATGGTCCTGCCCCGCTTTGGAGGCTGGAAAAGCACATCGGAACATCAATTCAATGATCCTGGCCGAAGAAACCGGAACCAAACAGCCTCGCAGCAGAGGCGGAACTGGAATAGGAGATATAAGTATGAGTGAACATAATGAAAACGAAATGCCTGACCTGCTGGATCTGCAGGAATTTGACGAGGAGGCTTTGAAGAAGGAGTCGGAGGAGGTCCTGCAGATGAAGTTCCTCACCTCTGAAAATGCGGTGTTCCGCCGCACGGAGGGCGGCTTCCTTGCCCTGAAATTTGAAGATAAGGATTATGAGCGTGTGGGCGTATACCTGACCTTTCCGCTGACCAACCCGGACGAGTTCATCTCCATCAGGGAGACGGACGAGAAGGCAAAGGAGATTGGTGTCATCCGCAGCCTGAAGGATATGAAAAAAGATGTGCAGGATATGATCCAGGAGCAGATCCGTCTGCGCTATTTCCTGCCTGTGATCCGCAGGGTAATGGATGTGAAGGATGAGTACGGCTACGCTTACTGGCATGTGATGACGGACTTTGGTGTCTGCCGCTTTACCACCCATATGGGGGGCGACGCGGTCATCAACATCGGCGGTGCCAGATATCAGATCACGGATATTGACGGCAACCGCTATGAGCTGCCGGATCTGTACGCACTGACCGTCATGGAGCGTAAAAAACTGGATCTGTTTATTTAAAATTTCTTTTCGGAGTTGTGTGTGGAGGCAGGTATATCCGCGGGCAACAAGTCACCACGGAACCTTGGCGAATGCCGCGAGCGTCATTTCCAAGGAATGCTTTTCTTCCATTTTTATGTGACAGGAACACTTTTCCGAAAAGGGAGGTAAAAAAGGAGTAATCATGAAACTATTATATACCTTAAACGAGTCTCAGCAGAGGGCTCTGGCGCTGGAGGAGAAAGAGGAAGTCTGGTACTGCGTACCTGTGGATCTGGCGTTCAACAACCAAAAAAAAGGCGCTGAGGTCTCCTATGCGGACGCAACATGGATCGTGGTGACGGATAAGCGTCTGGTGATTCTGGAAGCTTCACAGCATACAGAGGCTTCGCGGTATGCGGAATCTCCACAGCATATGGAAAAAGGACATTCCGTGGAAAAAGGGCAGTCCATGGAAGAAGGGCAGTCCATGGAAGAAGGGCAGTCCATGGAAAAATCACAGCATATGGAGGAATACGTCAGAACGGCGGAGTACCGCCTGGCAGACTGCGAGAAGATCAAGTGTGAGCATCAGGTCTACAGCGGGATTCTGACAGTCTTTGGCAAAGACGGCAGTACTTCCTGTGCAGCACGGTTTTCCATGAGGCATATTGTCAGGGCAGCCTACGTGGCCAGGGGCGCCCAGACAATCATCAATGCCGGCGGGGAGGGCAGGAAGCTCTCAGAGGAGGACCGTGTCACCAGCCGGGAATATGAGAAATACTGTGAAAAGTGCGGGCGGGCGCTGCCGGGAACCAGCAAATGCCCTTATTGCGACGGCAAGGCAGACATGCTGAAAAAATTTATGTCGCTCTGTGGGGAATTTGTGGGGAAGCTTCTTCTGATTTCGGTGCTGCTGCTGTTGATTGCGGCATCCAGCCTGCTTTCCCCCATGGTGCAGAAATGGTTCATTGACGAGGCTTTGACTGACGGAAACGGTACGTTCACTCAATTTTGGTGGTTTATCGGCATTACTTTCGGCCTGTTGGTGCTGAATATATCACTTTACACCTGGCGGTACTGGCTCTGTGCCAGGCTGGGCGCGTCCATCAGCATGAGCCTGAGAAAGAAGCTGTACCAGAAGATCCAGGTGCTTTCCCTGTCCTTTATCAACAACAGAAGGCCGGGAGAGCTGATGAACCGTGTGTCAAGAGATACCAGGCAGATCAGGCAGTTTATGGAGGAGGTGTTCGGCGACATGCTCTCCACCCTTGTGACCATGGTAGTTTCCCTGGTGATGATGTTTGTGATCAACTGGAAGATGACGCTGCTGTCCCTGGTGTTTGTGGTAGTGGTCATAGTAGTGACCAGGGTTTTCTGGCACCATATCCGCACTATCTTTCACAGACAGTGGCTGAAATTCGACGATCTGAGCAGCAGCCTGCAGGATATCATTTCCGGGATGCGCATAGTGAAGTCCTTCGGACAGGAGGGGCGGGAGAGCGCCAGATTTACGGAGAAAACCAGGGATTTTGCCGCGGTGCAGAAGAAGAACGAGACTTTCTGGGCGACATTTTATCCCATTTTGACTTTCCTTTTGGGTGTGGGGACTTACATCGCCATCTATTTTGGCGGCATCCATGTGCTGGAGGGCGAGATGACTGTGGGACAGCTGGTGCAGTTTGTTACCTACAGCGGCTACCTGTTCGGGCCTTTGAGCTGGATGACCCATCTGCCCCGCCAGGTGATGCAGATGATGACCAGCCTGAACCGCATTTATGACGTTCTTGACGAGGAACCCTTACTGGCGGACCGGGCGGACAGCCGGGCATTTCCCATCAAGGGAGCATTTTCCTTTGAAAATATATCCTTCGGCTACCAGACCTATGAGCCTGTGCTGGAGAACATTAATTTCACGGTGGAGCCCGGTGAGATGATCGGCCTGGTGGGAGCATCAGGCACGGGCAAATCTACCCTGATCAACCTGATCATGCGGCTCTACGACGTGGATCAGGGCAGGATACTCTTAGATGGCTGCGACCTGCGGGATATCCAGATGGAAAGCCTGCATTCCCAGATTGGAGTAGTGCTCCAGGAGACTTTCCTCTTTTCGGGGAGCATCCTTGCCAACATACGCTTTGCAAAGCAGGACGCTTCCCTGGAGGAGGTCATCCGGGCGGCCCGGGCGGCAAACGCCCATGACTTCATCTGCAAAACCCCGGACGGCTACAATACCTACGTGGGAGAGCACGGCTACAATCTATCCGGCGGTGAACGACAGAGGATCGCTATTGCCAGGGCAATCCTGAACAACCCCAGGATCCTGATCCTGGACGAGGCAACCTCCGCCCTGGATACGGAGAGCGAGTTCCTGATCCAGCAGGCCCTTGACCGCCTGATCCAGGGCAGGACCACCTTTGCCATCGCTCACAGGCTTTCCACGCTGCGGAATGCCAGCCGGCTGGTGGTGATTGACAAGCACGGTGTGGCGGAGATTGGCACGCACAATGAACTTCTGGAGAAGAAGGGAATTTATTACGGGCTGGTGAACGCCCAGCTGAAGATGAGCGAAACGGCATAAAAAATATTTCTTTTCAAAAGAAACATATTGTTGTATAATATTCGTGTCTATTAAAAAATCATATAGATTTACTGCGGGCAGGGAAAAGTCCTTGGCATCAGAAGGTGCTTTTCCCTGCTTGATTCCCGCGAGCAATGAGCCAAAGCTTGTAAGGCCTTGGCGAATGCTGCGAGGGTCAACAACCCTGTTGCTTGCAGCGGGGTTGTTGGCTTATATATAATTTCCTGAATTTATCAGTGGATTTTTTTAAAGCGTAAAATAAGTTGTTGGGGGAAAATGCATGGAGACGAACGGAAAACAGTTCTGCGGGAAAATACTTGAAAATATCAGTCATGTGATCGTAGGGAAGGAGCGGACTGCGAAGCTGCTTCTGACGGCGCTTCTGGCGGACGGGCATGTACTGCTGGAGGATGTGCCCGGCACCGGAAAGACCAGGCTGGCAAAGACTCTTGCCAAAAGCATCCATGCCGATTTCTCCAGGATACAGTTTACTCCGGATCTTCTGCCCAGCGATGTCACCGGGCTTAATATCTATGACAGGCAGAAAAATCAGTTTGTCCTGCGAAAAGGTCCCGTGTTTACCAATATACTTCTGGCGGACGAGATAAACCGGGCAACCCCCAGGACCCAGGCGGGACTGTTGGAATGCATGGAGGAGCGTCAGGTGACGATTGACGGCGAAACCTACATTCCGGGCATGCCTTTCTTCGTCATTGCCACACAGAATCCGGTGGAGACTACCGGTACTTTCCCTCTGCCGGAGGCCCAGCTTGACCGTTTTATGATGCGCCTTTCCATGGGACTGCCCGGCAGGGAAGAAGAACTTTCCATATTGGAGAAATACATGGAAAAAGATCCTCTGGATGAGATTGCCGGCGTGCTTGGTCTGGATGAGCTGGCTGGGGCAAAGGCAGCGGCGAACAAGGTATTCGTCCACCCCTGTGTGCGGGAATATCTGGTGGATATCGTGGACGCCACCAGGGAGGGGGAGCAGATCATTGCAGGCACAAGCCCCAGGGGAGCGCTCACCCTGTTGCGCTGTGCCAAGGCTTACGCCTGGCTGGACGGCAGGGATTTTGTGACACCGGATGATATCAAGGCTCTGGCGGTTCCGGTGCTTGCCCATCGCATTGTCATGGGCTACGGCGCAGGCACGGCGGATGCTGTGGAGAAAATGTTGGAGAGGATCCTTGCAAACGCTCCCGTCCCCACTGAGGATTTCAAAAAATGATAACAGTGTTGGCAGTCGGCATCCTGGGCTTTCTGCTTCTTGTGGCGCAGCAGATTGTTTACCAGAAACTGTGGATGAAAAATTTAAATGTGAATATCAGCTTTTCCAGGGATCATATCTTCGAGGGCGAGACGGGAGAGCTGAAAGAAACGATCGAAAACCGGAAGCGGCTTCCCCTTGCCATGCTGAAGGTTAAGTTCATGACGGACAGGCATCTTGTCTTTGGCAATGCAACAGGCTCCCGCACCACGGATAATTATTACCGCAATGATGTGTTCTGCATCGGAGGCGGCGAGAGGATTATCCGCACCCTGAAGTTCCAGGGGAGCAAAAGAGGCTATTACACCATCAAGGGTCTGAGCCTTGTGGGTTCGGATCTGTTTTTTATGAGCCAGATGAACCAGGATCTTGTAGTGGGGGATGACGCTGATAATGAAGCAGGGCGTTCCATGGAAACAGATCGTTCCATGGAAATTTATGTATACCCCAGGCCCTATGACAGCAGTGAGCTCAGGCGCGCATTGCTGTATTTAAACGGAGACATGGTAACAAAGCGGCATCTGCTGGAGGACCCCTTTGAATACAGGGGCATCCGGGAATACCAGCCCTACGATGACATGCGCAGCATTAATTGGAAGGCTACGGCAAAGACAGGGGACCTGAAGGTAAACCAGAGGCATTATACTTCCTTGAAAAATGCCCGTGTCTTTTTTGATGTACAATTAAATGCGAAACCCTGCCATGGGGGAGAGTATGATAAGATGGAAGAAAAGCATTCCATGGAAGAAAAGCATTCCATGGAAGAAAGCCTTTCCAGGGGAGAAAAACTTTCCGGGGAAACTAATGATTGCTCCAGAAATCATCATGCAAATCATTATTACGACGCCGTCTGGGACAAAGAGGCTGTGGCGGAAATGGTGATACGCATCACAGCGGCAATCTGTGCTTATTTCCTAAAGCAGGGAATGCAGGTGTCCTGTTTTGGAAACGGAGTGGACACCCTCACTCATGAGCCAGTGGCGATACCGTCCAGGGGCGGGAACCGTCAAATGGATCATATTTACAGGAGCCTGGCAAGGGTGGATCTGGAGCAGCCGGAGATTTCTTTTTCGCAAAGGTTTGAGGATACTGTCTTTGAGGCGTCCGAAGGCGTCCTGAACTGCTTTGTGTCTTCGGACCAGGGAGAGGAATTTGCTGCGTTATTAGACAGATACCAACATACGGGATGTCCCTTTATATGGTTTTATCCTGTGCAGAAGGGGAAAGCGCTGCCCAAGCTGCCGCCTGCAGTGGCAAAGCGTGTCAGGGTGCTTTACCTGGATGTCTGATCAAGAGCGTGTTTGAAAAATGCTTTCTGCCAGATATGCGTCATCAAACACGCTCCAGGGAAATAAGGAGTTTTTCATGGATTTCAAGGGAGTGAACGTAAAAAAGCTTCAATATGTCAACGAGCTTCTGACGGAGCAGATGAATCACTGGCTGATGTTTCCTTTTGTGCTGCTGCTCAGTGTTTATGCCAGGCGCATAGCGGAGTTCAGAGGAGCTCTGACTGTTTTTGCCTGGATGCTCTGCAGCCTTTTGCCTCTGATCTTTTTTATCCTGCGGATGAAGGTAAAGTCTGTTGCACGTTTTCTTATCCTGCAGCCTGTGGCGGCTCTGGTTCCTGTGGGAACAGCGCTCACGGTCCTGCTGTTCCATGGAGATATGTTTCCCATGGGACGACCGATCTTCATTGCCAGCGCCGTCTGCTACATGTTCCATTCTGCCCTGCTGTACCTGAAAAAAAAGGATCCTTTCACCGGCAGCATGCAGCTGTCTCTGGGGATTGCCATCGCCGCCGTATGCGTGTTTCTGGAATCCGCATCCGGCGCTGACATGACGGCATGGATGAGTTATCATATTTTCCCCCTGATCCTATCGGTGGGACTGTATTTTATTATCATCTACATCCAGAGATATATTGATTTCCTGAACGTGAACAAGAGCAGCGCCGGATACCTTCCGGCAACGGAAATACTGCGATCAGGACTTGGGCTCGCCATGGGCTACACGATATTTGGCATCGTCCTGATCGCCTTGTTCGTAAACGGTCCCTGGCTGGGACGGCTGGGCGCGTTCCTGAAAGATCTCTTTCATAATCTGCTGAAATGGCTGATAGCAAAGATCAAGGGGTCTTCGGCACAGGATGAGCTTCCAGGTTATCCTGATATGGGTCTGACGCCCGGAGCGCTTCCTGATTTCAGGCTCAAAGACACCTTCTGGCTCTGGACGGTGCTGGAATATGTGCTGATATTTGCGCTGATCATCGGTTTGCTGGTAGTGTTCGTCAGGGCATTGATCAGGTTCATACAATATCTTCAGAGACTCGCATTGTCCCGCCTGGGCGTTCCTGACATGGAGGACGAGGAAGCCTTTGATATCCGTGAGAAATGTGATTTAGACGACAAGTCCGGCAAAAGGAACCGACAACGTTTCGACCCGTTTTCCTACAGAGACAGGATCCGCAGGCTGTATAAAAGGAAGCTTCTTTCTGCCGCCGGCAGGATGACGCCTAAGGAGAGCAGGAAGCTGGGCATCTACACCGCCCGGGAATGGGAGCAGAGGCTGGACGCACAGGGTATGGCTTCCATCTATGAACGGGCACGCTATTCCGGGCAGGAGATGACGGCGGAGGATGTAAAGCGCATGAAGGATGCGTGCAGATAGTCTCGAGTAGAGAACGGAACTTAAACGGAACCAGACAGTCTCGGAACGGATACGCCCCGGAAGGAAGTTCCAGCTGTGGTTTAAACAGATGAAACTTCCTTCCAGACAAGGGGGCGTAGAAGTGTAGAGAACGGAACAAGTTCCCGCAAGCAGGAACTTAAAATAGGAGGAATTTTCCATGGGTATCAATACTTCGCAGCGCCTGGCTCTGTCAGATGACATTCTCATGAAGATAGAAAAGCCGGAGCGTTACATTGGGCATGAAGTAAATTCGGTGGTCAAGGACAGGGATAATATATCTGTCCGTTTTGCCATGTGTTTTCCGGATGTATATGAGATTGGAATGTCTCACCTGGGGATCCAGATTTTGTATGATATGTTCAATTCCATGGAAGATGTCTGGTGCGAGAGAGTGTACTCGCCCTGGACAGACTTGGACGCCATTATGAGGGAGCAGAATATCCCTCTGTTTGCCCTGGAATCCCAGGATCCCATAAAGGGGTTTGATTTTCTGGGCATCACCATCCAGTACGAGATGTGTTACACAAATATTCTGCAGGTGCTGGATCTGGCACAGATTCCCTTAAACGCCGAAGAACGGGGGGAGGACTGTCCTATTGTCATTGGCGGCGGTCCCTGCGTCTATAATCCGGAGCCTCTGGCGGACTTTTTTGACCTTTTTTATATTGGAGAGGGAGAGACTCAGTACCGGAATCTGCTGGATCTGTACATAGAATGCCGGGAAAAGGGACTTGGGCGGGTGGAATTCCTGCGCAGGGCGGCGAAGCTTCCCGGCATGTATGTGCCGAGGTTTTACAGGACTGCCTATAACGAAGACGGCACCATCCAAAGCTTTACGCCCACAGAGGAGGGGATTCCGGAGAGGATCACCAAAGAGATCGTCATGGATGTGACGGATACCTATTATCCCATGAAGCCCATTGTGCCTTTCATCAAAGTGACCCAGGACAGGGTAGTGCTGGAGATACAGCGCGGCTGTATCCGTGGCTGCCGTTTCTGCCAGGCAGGGCAGCTGTACCGCCCGGTGCGGGAGAGGGACGTGGACACCCTGAAAAAATGGGCGGTGGAAATGCTGAAAAATACAGGGCATGAGGAGATATCCTTAAGCTCCCTGAGCTCCAGCGATTATTCAAAACTACCTGAACTCATAGACTTTTTGATAAATGAATGCGGGAAAAACCACACCAACATCTCTCTGCCTTCCCTGCGCATAGACGCTTTTTCGCTGGATGTGATGGGCAAAGTGCAGGATGTGCGCAAGTCAAGCCTGACCTTCGCGCCGGAGGCGGGAAGCCAGCGCCTGAGAAATGTTATCAACAAGGGATTGACCGAAGAAGTTATTTTGAAGGGAGCCGGTCTTGCCTTTGAGGGAGGCTGGACAAGGGTGAAGCTGTATTTTATGCTGGGACTGCCCACGGAGACAGAGGAGGATATTGAGGGAATTGCGGAGCTTTCCAACAAGACCGCGGCTCTGTTTTATGACATGGTGCCCAAGGATAAGCGCACTAACGGCAGAGTCCAGATTGTGGCAAGTACCTCCTTTTTTGTGCCGAAACCGTTCACGCCTTTCCAGTGGGCGTCCCAGTGTACCAAGGATGAATTTATAGAAAAGGCATACCAGACCCGTACAGCCATTGCAAGGCAGTTGAACCAGAAAAGCATCAAATATAACTGGCATGAGGCGGACGCCAGTGTCCTGGAAGGCGTGCTGGCACGTGGCGACAGAAGGCTCTGCCAGGTCATCCGCAGGGTCTACGAAAAGGGCAGCTTCTACGATGCATGGGGCGAATACTATGACAATGAGAGATGGCTGGAAACCATGGAGGAGTATGGATTGTCCGTTGACTTTTATACCCACAGGGAACGTGCGGCGGACGAGATCCTCCCCTGGGATTTCATCGACTGCGGCGTGAGCAGGGAATTCCTGTGGCGGGAGTGGGAGAAGGCAAAGCGGGAGGAGATCTCGGAGAACTGCAGCCTGAAATGCCAGGGCTGCGGGGCTGCAAAATTTGGCTGTGGGATCTGCGTCGTGCCCAGAGAAGGGGTGTAGAAGCAGCATTATAGAAGCTTCTCATCATATGGAAGAAAGGCATTCCATGGAAGAAAGGCATTCCATGGGAGCAACGCATTTCATGGAAGAAAAGCATTCCAAGGAAGCTTTGCATTATGGAGAATTTGAAAATGGCAAACGATCGAATAAAACTTCGCATAAAATTTAGAAAATATGGTCCCATCCGTTTTATCGGGCATCTGGACGTAATGCGTTTCTTTCAAAAGGCAATCCGCAGGGCCGGGATCGATGTGGCATATACCGGGGGCTTCAGCCCTCACCAGATCATGACTTTTGCGGCGCCCCTGGGCGTAGGGCTGGAAAGCAACGGGGAATATATGGACATCGAGGTATGTTCCATAACATCCTGCCAGGACATTATGGAACGGCTGAACGGGGCAAGCGTACCGGGGATAGAAATCGTTTCTGTAAATGTGCTTCCCGACACTGCGGGCAATGCCATGGCAAGTGTCGCGGCAGCTGCGTACACGGTTTCTTTCCGCCAGGGCAGAGAACCGCTGACAGACATTGCAGAAGCATTGCCCGTTTTCCTGGCAAAGAATAAGATACCCTATATTAAGAAGGCAAAAAAGGGGAACAGGGAGCTTGACCTGAAACCTGGAATATATAAACTTACGTATTTGAAGGCAGAGAACACTTTCTTTATGCTGCTGGATGCTTCCAGCGCGGGCAATATTAAACCGGGGCAGGTTATAGAAGCTCTCCTGGCCGAAAGTGGCGAGAGCCTGCAGGAAAATGCGCTTTTGATCACAAGAGAAGATGTTTATGCCAATATGGGCACAAAAGATAAGCCTGAATTTGTCACATTGGACGCCATACAGGCATAAAATTCCAGGGCATGGAATAAGCAAGGCATTCCATGGTATGAAGGCAGCTGACGATGTTCTTCCGGGAAAGGAACGTTTTCACAAGGAGAGCAACGGATTGACTTCGGATGACATGTAACAACTGCAGCCAGCGCTGTACAAATGCCCAAAAGAAGCAGGCAGACTGCACCTGCAGAAAATTACAGAAAAAGGAGAGTGCAGCTAATGAGCAGGGACGTCGGCGCCAAGACTTCTGTTACAATAACAAAAGAGGAGGCGGCACAGCGGAGAACTGAACAGGGAAAACTGATTTTTACTAAATATAAGGGGCATGACTGTGCGCTGCTTTTGCATAATGACAGGCTGAAGGCGGCAGCTTTTTATCCTGCAGCATATGCTTCACACGATGGAAATGCTTCGCATGCCTTGCATGATAAAAATTGCGGCAAAGCGCCTGCGGCAATCGGCGCCATCTATATTGGAAAGATTAAAAATATAGCAAAAAATATTGATGCATGTTTTGTGGAGATTGCCAATGGAGAAATCTGTTTTCTGCCTGTGAGAAATGCTGCCGCACCTTACCTGGTAAACAGAATATACGACGGCAGACTGTTGGAAGGCGATGAGATGCTGGTACAGGTGGAAAGAGCGGCACAAAAGACCAAGCAGGCATCCGTTACGGCTCACCTTTCCCTTTCAAACGATTATTTTGTTATTTTGACGGGAACCCCGAGGGTGTGCTATTCCGCGGAAATAGACAGTGATACCAGAAAGAGGATTAATTTCCTTTTTACGGAGAAGTCAATCTTCTGCAATGGCTGCCTGATTCAGGATGTAAAAAGTATATTGCTTGAATCATCAGAGTACAATCGACTCACGCTTCCTCCTACAGGCTGTATTGTCAGGACAAAAGCGGCGGAAGTCCAAGATTCGGAAGTGCTTTTTAAAAATTTTTTTGATCTTACCGAGCAATATGTCAGGCTTCTGCACATCGCTTCCCACAGAAGCTGTTTCTCCTGCGTCAGGGAAGCTCCCTCCGCCCTGGAAAATATTTTGGAGCAGCTGGCGGGAGAGGAGGAATACCAGGAGATTGTCACGGACAATGAAGCGGTATATGCCAAACTGCAGGAAATAGCTGGCATGGAAACAAAAGCTCCCATCTGTTCATTGACAAATACGAAGCCTCTGCGCCTGTATCAGGACAGCCTTTTGCCGCTTTCCAAGCTGTATTCCGTGGAAAGCAAGATGGAGACAGCCCTGGAGCGCCGTGTATGGCTTAAATCGGGAGGATATTTGATTATTGAACCCACAGAAGCCCTGACGGTGATCGACGTGAATTCCGGCAAATACGAGGCGAAAAAGGTTGCTGATGAAACATACTTTAAGATCAACCTGGAGGCGGCGGAAGAGATTGTCCTGCAGCTGCGCCTGAGAAACCTGTCCGGTATCATCATTGTGGATTTTATCAACATGAGGGCAGAAGATAAGAGAAGCGCGCTTCTCCGGCGCTTAAGGGAGCTGGCAAACCAGTCCAATGAAGCACTGCACCACAAGGTCAAAACCACGATAGTAGATATGACACCCCTGGGACTGGTGGAGATCACCAGAAAAAAAGTGAACAAGCCCCTGGCAGAACAATGGGCGGACTGTATGCGCCATGATGCATAAAATATTGATATGATGGCAGACGGCGTCTTGATTCTGGATATATTATAGAAACCGCCAAAAGCAATATACTATGGAAGAAAGGCATTCCAGGAAGAAAAGCATTCCAGGGAAGAAGGACATTCCAGGAAGAAAAGCATTCCAAGAAGAAAGGCATTCCATGTATGAAATGGATGACAATTCACATATGGGCAAAGCAGAAAATCAATCCTCTCGGGCTTTGGCTCATTGCCCACAGAAATAAAAACATTATGTTATAGGAGATTTTCATAATGGGAAAAATTATAAAATTATTGGATTTTAAAAAGGTTAAGGATGGTAAATATCTCAAAAACTATGAGATTACATACCTGAATAAAGCTGGAAAAGAAAAAAAATACGAAATTGTCAGCCGCAGGGAGCTTTCAGGTGCAGGCGACCTTGGCGGAAAACCCAGCGGCGTATCCATTGTGGCAACCTGCGGAGACAAGTTGCTCTTACTGCATGAATTCAGAATGGGTGTCAACAAAACCATTTATAATCTTTGCGCCGGTATGCTTGAAAAGGATGAAAGTATCGAGAAATGTATTTCCAGAGAACTCTATGAGGAAACTGGTTTAACCGTCAAGAAAATCAATAAAATTCTGCCGCCGTCCTTTGCGGCTGTGGCGATTTCGGACACCACGACCTATATAGCCTTTGTTGAGGTTGAAGAAAAACATTCCAATGATATTAACGAAGCTTCTGACCATTCTTCCGACAATGAACAGATTGAAGCCAGCCTCTATACCCGTGATGAAGTAAAAAAGCTTTTGGAAACCGAACCCTTCAGCTCCAGAGCCCAGCTGGCTGCATACTTTTTTGCGGAACAGATACAGCTGTGAGAGTAAGGTTCTATAGGGATGCAACTATTCGCAAAAGCCATCTTTAACGAATAGTTGATGAAGGAACGTGTCCATGGGTCAGCGTCCCTTCATCATTCCTGTAATTTTATCCATTATGTCGTCCAATTGAGTTTCATAAGCACCCTGGGACATTTTCACTCTAAATAATGGCATATTAATTGCTTCAAAAACTTTATTTTTGAAGTTGTCTATATCAGCGGCTTTTTTGCTCATGTGTGAATTGTCATCCAATTCAAGCCCAGCCAGCAGACGAAGCTTATTGTCACATATCATGAAATCAATGTGGCGTGATTTTATGTAGCCTCTGTACTTCATAAAATTATTTTTGTCTGTTACACTAAGGAAATCTTCCATCCGGACCTTTGGACATATCAGAAGATCATTTTCATCACATTTTCTTTTTAGAATATTGTAAAATACATATTCAGCCTTGGTGAGGAGCATTTTTTTCGCATAGGGATATTCAGTTAATTGATTGATACTTTTTTTGCTGTTCCCAAACGGTGCGTCAGGATCAGAAGCATGTCCGCGGGCTGTAATAAAATAGGTTATTATGCTGACTATAATAGCCAATGCCAGTAATATTATCCAATCCATATATTCTCCTCACAATCTCCATAAATTCATCCTTGGAACGCTTTTCTTCCATATCTTCTTAGAATGAGTAAACCTATGGTTAATCTTCTGCGGAATGCTTTTCTTCCATTCTTCCATGGAATGCCTTTCTTCCATATATATGTCCCTCAAAATAATCTTAATTTTCGGGAAATGAACGCTCATATATTCATCTCAATGGCATATTTCCGCTGAATCCAGAAGTACCGTAAAGGGACCGTCATTAAGCAGTGAAACCTTCATGTCTGCACCAAAACTCCCCTCTTCCACCACATCAATTTCTTTTCGGCATTCACTGATAATATACTGATAAAGATCATTTGCCATTTGTGGAGATCCTGCACCTGTAAAAGAAGGTCTGTTTCCCTTGCGGCAGTCAGCATAGAGTGTAAACTGAGAAATGATAAGTAGCTGCGCCCCGACAGTCTTCATATCCAGATTTGTCTTACCGTTTTCATCTTCAAAAATCCGCAGGCCTATCAATTTTTTTATCATTTTGTCGGCAATTTCCCTGCTGTCTTCCGCACTGATGCCTACAAAGACTAAAAAGCCTTTCCCTATATGCCCTATCATCCGGTTATCCACGGTTACGCTTGCTTCGCTTACCCGTTGTATTAAAAATCTCATATCTTTTCTCCTGAAGAAATTTTTGTTTCATGCCCAAATGCTTTGTAATGATGTTCTTTCAATGGAATGGACCCTCGCGGCATTCGTCAAGGTCCCATGGACTTATGACTCATTGCCCGCGGCAATAAAACTTTGTATTATACAGAATCCTTTTATTTTTTTCGTTTAGAAAATATGGAAGGTTTCCAGTTCTTCTGTTTTTTTACAGGAGGCTCATAGTCATGGAAGCCATTTTCGTCCGCATAGTCAAGCTTTTCATATTTATCAATATCAGAGGGCAGGTGTTTCTTTTCCAGTTTGCCATTGATAAAGGATTTAATGCCGGCAAAAATGATCGCCCATATGGGGACGCCCACAATCATTCCGAAAACACCCCATAGGCCACCAAAAAAAGTGATTGCAAAAATAACCCAGAAACCTGCCAGGCCAGTGGAATTGCCCAAAATCTTCGGCCCTAAAATATTGCCGTCAAACTGTTGCAGGATCAATATGAAAATGACAAAATAAACGCAGTTTAACGGATGCATTGGATCTACTATGAAAATCAGTATGGTACAGGGAACCGCTCCAAGGAAGGGACCAAAGAATGGTATTACATTGGTAACGCCGATGATCACACTGACCAGCACCGCATACGGCAGTTTCATAATACTGGTGCAAATAAAGCACAGGATCCCGATAATGATGGAGTCAATAATCTTTCCGCCCAGGAAACCACTAAATGTCTTGTGTGTAAAACGAAAGTTCTTGATGAGGGTATTGGCCGTATTTTGCTCAAACAACGCAAACGCAATCTTTTTTGCATATCCGGCAAACTTTTCCTTGCTTGCCAGTACATAGATGGAAATGATAAAACCGATCACAAAATCCCAAAGCACGCCAAGGAGATTCAGGACACTGATGGACACGGTCTTGATTAACCCCACGGTATTTGGCACCAACGTTTCCAGCCACTTTTCCAGTTCATCTGTGTAATTTTCTACCGTCTTGATGACATAAGCGCTGATTTCGGGGTTATCTTCCAGCGTTTTATTGAGCCACTGGGTAAAGTTATTTGTATAGGAGTCAAAATTTGAAATAATGCGTTCAACACTGGGAACAATCTCAGAGATCAGCATATAAAACAATCCATAAATTAATTCCACAAATAAAAAGGCTGTCACCAATATACCAAGCCCTCTGATAATAGAATTTTTTTTGGACGTCTTCTTGAATTTTAATTTATCAAAGACAGGTATGAGCAGTTTGTTTTCCACAAAATTCAATATGGGTGAAAGCAGATACGCGATTGCCAGCCCCCATACCACAGGCATCAAAATATTGATCATCATGCGAAAAACAGCACGTATATTGGAATTATGGAACATAAAATAATAAAACACAATTGCTGCTACCAGCACAAGAAATGCAGTCAGTCCCCATTTAAAATATTTGTTGTTGATTTTTAGCTTCATGAAATTATTTTGCCCCTTCTGTCATCAAATGTATGTGCGACAATCTGCAGCTACTATTTCTGGATCCAACAGACAGACAACATTGTTTGCCGCCTGTATTTATAATACTCTTAATTTGCTGACATAACAAGTGCAATATAGAGTATTTTCTGAAAGAATACCAAAAATTTTTTTAAAGTTTTTCCTAATATAACTCAAAAAATATTATTTATATTAGGTAAAAGTTTAATGGCTTACCTGAACTGCAACAGGCATCCAAAAAAATTATGCCCAAAAAAGGGAAGGCTATTGTTTTTAATCTTGAAAAATAATAAAATAAGAATACAATATGCCATGACAGATAAAAACATAACCGGGAGGAAACAGCAAGCCATGAAGCTTCAGCAGGTATTGAGCTATGTAAGGAAAGCAGTTGACGATCACGGGATGATCGATGAGGGTGATAAAATAGCTGTAGGTATCTCCGGGGGCAAGGACAGCCTCACTCTCCTGTATGCATTGCAAGGACTGCAGCGATTTTATCCAAAACATTTTAAACTCAGGGCAGTAACCGTTGACCTTGGTTTTTCAAATCTCAATCTGGACGGGATTAAGGAACTCTGCAGTGGCCTGGGTGTTGCTTACGATATTGTCAGGACAGATATTGCCCAGATTATCTTTGAGGATCGAAAGGAAACCAATCCGTGTTCGCTTTGTGCGAAAATGCGGAAAGGGGCGTTAAATCAGGCTGTCAAGGAAATGGGCTGCAATAAGGTTGCCTATGCCCACCACAAGGATGACGTGGTGGAAACCATGCTGATGTCCCTTATCTATGAAGGACGTTTCCACACCTTCTCTCCTGTCACTTATCTGGATCGGATGCAGCTTTCGGTCATCAGGCCGCTGATATATATGAATGAGGCAGATGTCATAGGCTTTGTCAATAAATACAGTGTCCCCGTGGAGAAAAGCCCCTGCCCTGCTGACGGGCATACCAAAAGGGAGTATGTAAAAAATCTTTTGAGGCAGCTCAATCTGGAAAACCCGGGTGTCAAGGAAAGAATGTTCACTGCCATTCAAACCGGCAGTATGAAAGGATGGGCTTAAAAATATGGCGGTCATAAACCAAAATAATTATCATGACGAACAGAACAAGCAAAATATATTAAAAATGCGTGCAGTACTGGAGACACTTCCAACTTTCTGCAAAACCTTTTTCAGAGGGATTGAGGAGTATACTTCTGCGCGCACAAGGCTTGCCTATGCCTATGATCTGAGGCTTTTTTTTGAATACCTGCACGAAAAGAATCCTGTATGCACAAAAATAAATATAAAAGATTTTCCTGTTTCCCTGCTGGATGAGCTGACAAGACAGGACATCGAGGAATATCTGGAATATATGTCTCTTTATCATAAAGATGGTAAAGATATCTCAAATACGGAACGCGGAAAGTCAAGGAAACTGGCTGCTCTTCGCAGTTTTTACAATTATTTCTATCAAAGTGAACTGATCAGAAGCAACCCGGCTTCCCTGGTGCCCATGCCCAAAATTCACGAAAAAGAAATTATTCGGCTTGAACCCAATGAAGTCGCCATTCTCCTGGACCAGGTGGAAGATGGCACAAAGCTGACAGAAAAAGAGCTGGTCTATCACAAAAAAACACGGGTCAGGGACGTTGCATTGCTGACACTATTGCTTGGCACAGGTATTCGCGTATCCGAGTGCGTAGGACTGGATATTAAGGATGTAAACTTTGAAGTCTGCGGAATTAAAATACGCCGCAAGGGTGGATATGAGGCAGTGGTCTACTTTGGGGACGAGGTAGAAACCGCGCTGCTTGATTATCTGGAAGAAAGAGAACACATCATTCCTGTTGAAGGACACGAAAATGCGCTGTTTCTTTCGCTGCAGAACCGCAGGATAACAGTCCGGGCTGTGGAAAACCTGGTCAAAAAATATTCTTCCCGAGTTACTACGCTAAAACGAATCACCCCGCATAAACTGCGCAGTACATATGGAACAAACCTGTATCAGGAATCTGGAGATATTTATCTGGTGGCGGATGTCCTGGGGCATAAGGACGTCAATACAACCAGAAAGCACTATGCAGCACAGCAAGATGAGCGCCGCCGGCGTGCCGCACAATATGTGCATCTGCGGGATAATCCGAAACAGACTTGATTCCAGCGGGCAATGAGCCGCAAGCCCGCTGATGCCTTGGCAATGCCGCGGGAGGCACAATGCCTTAAAGGACATGACCACAGCGCCCTATGAGCAGGCATATTCAGCTTGTTGCATTGCAAGATTGATACCCCGCCAGCTTGCTGCGGGTTGTTGATTTTTGTCAACTTGCTGTAAACTGCTTGATCAGGAGGAACAACATCACTTCACATACTGACCTGAATAATATGGCAGGATTATAATCTGCCCTGCGTCAAGGGAACAGTTTTCATCCAGATGGTTAATGCTTTGGACTTCTGTGATGTAGCTGTTCTTATTTTTATAGTGCTCATAGTCCACGTAGCTGTCAACGATATCCCAGAGTGTCTCTCCGCTTTCCACTGTCAGACTGGTATAATATTTGAAACCGCTGCTGGCGCTTGTCCTGACAGAGCGATAAGACACTACACAGGCAAAGATCGTACAGACAGTGATAAACACAGTCAATAAAGGGGGCAGAATATGGGATGTTTTATTTATACATTTTTGCAGCTTACTGCTATTTTTTACTTTGGAAGGCTCTTTTTCCATCTTAAAAGGATACAAAAAAAATTTATAACACAAAACTTTTTTAGAAAGGTTTTCTTTTATTTTAGTATTCATCCTCATCACCATCTCCATTCTCTTTGTATTCTCCTATCGCTTTTTAAAAGAATCGCACCCCCCAAAAACTTTTTCAACAAGCTGACAATCATCTCAATATACATGCAGAAGATTAACCATAGGTTTACCCATTCTAAGAAGATTTGGTCCATAAAAACAGTTTATATGTTCGAGAACATTCGTTCTAAACGCATTATATTACAGGAACATTTGTTTGTCAAGAGAAAAATCGAACATATTTTTGGAATATATGTTTGCTTTTTTTACGGATATGTGTTATGATATATTTACGCAGTAAAATCAGGGCATCCTGGAGCGTGCTTGAAAAGCCATTTCCACCACCGGCATTCTACTTTGCAGGATATTTGGACTAAATTCAGTCAGCACAGCCCGCTGCGGCTTTACGCTTCTTCATTTGGGAAATTATCTGCAAGATTAATTTAATCTCCTAATGAAAATCTCCTATGGAATGCCTTTCTTCCATTAAATTGTGGAGCGCATTGGGCAGGAAGCATTTTTCAAACACGTTTTAGGACAGTGAGGAAACTTGCAACAAACAGACACAGGAGGTCAATATGAGTTCAGGTAAGATTACAGCGAAGCAAAAGGAAATACTTGATTATATTAAAGATGAGATTTTGAAAAAGGGCTATCCGCCCACTGTCCGAGAAATCTGCGAGACCGTGAAGTTAAAATCCACTTCATCAGTCCATGCTCATTTGGAGACACTGGAAAAAAATGGTTATATACGCAGGGATCCTACTAAGCCAAGGGCGATCGAGATATGTGACGACAGCTTTCAGATGGTGCGCACAGAGATGGTCAGCATTCCCATCATCGGAAATGTGGCCGCTGGACAGCCTATCCTGGCCGAAGAAAATATACAGGACTATTTTCCTGTGCCTGCAGATATAGTGCCCAAAGGCGAAGCCTTTATATTAAATGTACGAGGCAATTCCATGATAAATGCCGGAATCTTAAATGGTGACAAGGTTTTCGTAAATTCCTGTACTGCCGCACACAATGGCGATATTGTAGTTGCGCTGATTGACGATTCTGCCACGGTTAAGACTTTTTATAAAGAAGACGGGCATATCCGTCTACAGCCTGAAAATGATACCATGGAACCGATTATTGTTGATGATTGCCAGATTCTGGGAAAGGTTTTTGGGGTTTTGCGATTCTTTTAATATGTTTTTAATGGATCATAGCGTTTTGGATGAATAAACTCGCCGCATTCTGCAAATAGTATGATTGCCGGAATTATACCGTGCAGAAATGAGGTGTGTGATTATGGGAAACAAATTTTTAGATGGTACTGCCCTTACCATTGTGATCATTGGCGCACTGAACTGGGCACTCATAGGCTTGTTCCGATTTGACCTTGTATCTTTTATATTTGGTGACATGTCCTGGCTCTCCAGAGTAGTTTACACAGCAGTTGGTCTTTGTGGCATCTACCTGTTCAGCTTTTTCATGCGCCTTGGCAGCAAAGGCGAAGCAGAAGCCTAAAAAGAAAAAAGGGAAGCCTGTATCGTATCGGCTCAAAATACTGTGCGACAGGCTTCCTTTTTCCTTTTTAATTTTTATTATTTTGATTTTACAATTTTACTTTTGGTCTTACAATTTTACCCTTGCAGCTCTTTGAAATCGACCTGTTTTCCGTCCCTCCAGATGCGTTCCAAGTCATAAAGCAGCCTGTTTTCCTTGTCGAATATATGGACAATTACATCCACAAAATCTATCAGGATCCAGTTTGCAGTGCTGTAGCCTTCGGTCTGCTTTTCAGGATAACCTGCGCGTCCCAGTTTTTCCAGAACGTTGTCGCAGAGTGCCTGGATCTGATTTTTGTTGCTGCCTCCTGCAATGATAAAATAGTCTGCAATTACAGACACTTCACTGATGTCAATCACACGGATATCTTCCGCTTTCTTGTCTTCTAATGCAGAAATAGCAAGTTTCGCCATTTCCAATGATTTATTTTTTTCCATTTTGGATCACCTTTCTTCCATGGAATGCTTTTCTTCTCTGAAATGCCTTTTTTCCATGGATCGCCTTTCTTCCATTAAAAAAATCGCACCCCCCAAAAACCTTCTTCTTTGCCGATTTTCCTTTATGCTGCAATGCTTCATTGAGACTGCAAAGCTTTTGCCTCGCCTTTATCTTCATACAGACTGTGATAATACTCCCAGGTCTCGCGGGTTCTGGGGTCTGCCTCACTGCCGCGGCCTTCCAGATATTCCAACGTATCTTCCAGAATTTTTAACAATGCCCTGTCAAGGTCCTGGAATGCCAGCCTTCGGATTTCAGTGAGATTGGCAGCCTCTTTTCGTCCAGGTTCAATATAGTCTGCGACAAAAACAATCTTTTCCAAAAGACTCATTCCTGGCCTGCCTGTGGTATGGTTATGAACAGCATTCAGAACATCCTGGTTTTTTATACCATATTTATGCCAGGCAAGATAAGCACCCACCTTGGAATGCAACAAAAAAGGATTACGCTTTTCTGTCTCTGTAACAAAAAGTCCCTGTTTTTCGCAAATAGAAAGCTGTTTATCATCCGACAGACATTTGGCACAGTCATGGAGCAGTCCCGCCGCCAGAGCATCCTCCATGGAAGCACCATATCGCATGGCAAGGGCCGCAGAGGTATATTCTACACCTTTTGTATGCTCAAACCGTTTGGAGGACTGCACCTCTTTCATGGCTTTTCGCAGTTCTTTTAGATTATATTGACCATGAGGTGAAGCTTCATTGGAATACTCTCCTTCCCTGGAATGTCTTTCTTCCATGGAATGCTTTTCTTCCCTGGAATGCTTTCCTTCCATATATAGGCAGGCTTCATCATTCTTCGGCACTTCAGCCTCCAACGTTTTTTTAACCACGATAAAATCCCTTTTCTTCCATATAATTTAGAACCTTGTCCGGCACCAGATATTTGATGCTTTTTTGCTCTTTGACGCGCTGTCGGATTTCAGTAGATGAAACGGACAGACTGACAAATGGCATCAAAAGAATCCTGCCATGGAATTTCTGCTCCAGCTTCTCCTGTTTATCTTCCAGCTCACTCCAGGAAACCCTGTCTCGTACAGCTGCTACCAATGTACAACTCTGAAAAATCCGCTCCACACATTTCCATTTTTCTATGGTAAAAAGACAATCTGCTCCGACAATAAAATAAAGCTTGTCATCAGGATACATGTCTTTCAGCTGCTCCAGGGTTTCATAGCTGTATGAGCAGCCTGGGCGTTTGACTTCCATGTCAAGGCATCTAAAACAAGGATTGTCCTCCAAAGCAAGCTCTACCATGTGAAAACGTTCCTTTCCCGGAAGAACATCGTCAGCTACCTTCATATAAGATTGTCCAGTAGGGATGAACCACACTTCATCAAATGAAAATGTGTCTTTTGCCCACTCTGCCAAAAGCAAATGTCCCCAATGTATGGGGTTAAAGGTTCCGCCCAAAATACCGATTTTTCGCATATTTCATCTCTTTTCAGGAAAAAGTTCCACGCTGTTCTGCCCTCGGAAAGTTTTTCATCCGCATGATGGGAAGCTTCATTGGAATTCCACGCTTCCTAGGAATGCCTTTCTTCCATTTAAGCTTTGGGCAGCACAATCCTTGGCTTATCTTTATCCGCCTTATAAAGCACGAACTTCTTTCCTATTACCTGTACAAGCTGGGAATGAGTCCTCTCTGCAATCATCTCCGCAATCTCCCGAGGATCATCTGCACAGTTTTTCAAAACAGCTATTTTGATCAGCTCATTTTTGTTAAAAGATTCCCTGATCGCATCTGTCAATTCCGGTGTCAG
The DNA here is from genome assembly GCA_948470905.1 of uncultured Lachnospiraceae bacterium. Taxonomy (GTDB): domain Bacteria; phylum Bacillota; class Clostridia; order Lachnospirales; family Lachnospiraceae; genus Acetatifactor. The sequence continues at coordinate 31,175 of CAOKQK010000036.1, forward strand.
ACTGGATTTACCCACCTGGAAGACTGGGTTTAAATTGCTGGCGAGACTTTTTAAATATGCTCTCTGCTTACTTGTCATCTTCTTTTCTCCAAATTTAAGTTCCGTCTCTGCACTTCTACGCCCCCTTGGCTGGAAGGAAATTACATCTGTAAAAGGACTCCAGCTGAAATTTCCTTCCGGGGCGTATCCGTTCCGAGACTGTTTTAGTTCCGTCTCTGCACTTCTACGCCCCCCTGGCTGGAAGGAAATTACATCTGTAAGGGCTCCAGCTGGAATTTCCTTCCGGGACGTATCCGTTCCGAGACTGTTTTAGCTCCGTCTCTGCACTTCTACGCCCCCTTGGCTGGAAGGAAATTACATCTGTAAGGGCTCCAGCTGGAGCAAGCGTAATAAGCCGAATGTGGTTATTTATAATAATCAAAGGACAATCCATACATGCGAACTGTGTCGCCGTCCTCAATGCCCAATGCCTCCAACTGCTCCAGGATGCCGTTGTCCTTTAAGAAATTCTGGAAAAACTGAAAACCCTTCTCGCTGCCTAGATTGGTATAGCCAAGCATTTTTTCAATGCGAGGACCTTCCACAACATATTCCTTGTTATCCCTGTCATATTTCACGGTATAGGGCTCGTCAGAAGAACCTGCGGAGGAAAGCTCCGGAAAATACTCCTGCTGGTAAATCTTTGTCTCCTCGCCTGCTTCTTTCAGCATCTCATTTACTTTATATAAAAGTTCCCGCACCCCTTCCCCGCTGACGGCAGATATGGGATAGACGGCAATGCCTTTTGGTTCAAATTCCGCCCGGATTGCTTCCACCGGACTCTCCTCCCTGTCATAGATAGCATCTATCTTGTTGGCGGCGATGACCTGCGGGCGCCTGGCGATCTCCGGATTGTAGGCTTCCAGCTCCTTATTTATGGCGTAGATATCCGCCACAGGGTCACGTCCCTCTGTACCCGCGGCATCTACAATGTGGATGATTACTTTGGTCCGTTCTATATGGCGCAAAAATTCATGCCCAAGCCCCACGCCCTCGGATGCGCCCTCGATAAGCCCTGGGATATCGGCGATGACAAAACCTTTTGTGCCTTCCAAATCCACAACGCCAAGATTGGGATTTAAAGTTGTAAAGTGATAATTTGCAATCTTGGGCCTGGCGTTTGTCACCCTGGACAAAAGGGTTGACTTTCCTACATTTGGGAAGCCTACCAGCCCTACGTCAGCAATCATTTTCAGCTCCAGAGTCAACTCCAGCTCCTGCGCAGGCTGTCCCGGCTGGGCGTACTTGGGCGCCTGCATGGTGCTGGTGGCATAATGCTGGTTGCCGTTGCCGCCCCTGCCCCCCTTTAAGAGGATGACCTCACGGTTATCGCCGGACATGTCCACAATGACCTTGCCGCTTTCTGCCTCCCGGATGACTGTGCCCTGGGGAACCTTTATCACGATATCTTTTCCGTCTTTGCCGCGGCAGTTTTTCTGGCTGCCGGGTTCTCCGTCCCCAGCTCTGTATTTCCTGGTATTGCGAAAATCAATCAAGGTGTTTAAACCTTCATCGACGGCAAAGATTACATCTCCGCCCCTTCCGCCGTCTCCGCCGTCAGGACCTCCTGCCGGAACAAATTTCTCGCGCCGAAAAGAGACATGCCCGTCTCCGCCCTTGCCGCTTCTCACAAAAATTCTTGCTCTGTCTGCAAACATCCTCTGTGAACCTGCCTTCCTGATCATGTAAACGATCCACTGTCCAATAATGGAGTAGGGGAAAATATGCGGTGCCTGTGTATACTACAAAGGACCTCAAACCCATGATAAGTTTGAAGTCCCCCTGACACTCATGAAACATTACTGTTCTTTCGGGTAAACAGAAGCCTGCTTCTTGTCTCTGCCCTTTCTCTCGAAACGAAGCACACCGTCAACCAAAGCAAACAAGGTATCATCTCCGCCAATGCCTACATTGACACCTGGATGAATCTTGGTCCCACGCTGCCTGTACAGGATGTTTCCAGCCTTAACGAACTGGCCGTCAGCTCTCTTCGCACCTAATCTCTTGGACTCGGAATCTCTGCCGTTCTTGGTAGAGCCCACTCCCTTTTTATGAGCGAAAAATTGAAGGTTCATATTCAACATGGTTTACACCTCCTCGAATTTTACTTGTAAATACTGTCTGCCATATTCCCTGCTTAAATTTTCCAGGGAAAACACCATGGAATCCATCAGGAAACACGACTTTTCCTGCAGGATACTGTTAAACTCACATTTGAGAAAACCGGTCTCATCATTGGCTGTGACTGACAACTGTTCTCCCGCAAGCTGCTCCAGAGAATTCACCGTGCCGATGGTCAAAGCTGAAATAGCTGCACACAGCACATCTGGCTCCCCACGCTCCGCATATCCTGCATGTCCCATACAATAAAAACCCCTGTAGGAACTCTTATGGCCTTTCATGATCACTACAGTCGTCATAATAATTATGCGTTGATCTTGTCAATCTTAACCTGAGTGTATGCTTGCCTGTGACCATTCTTTTTGTGGTATCCGGTTTTTCTCTTGTACTTGTATACAATAACCTTCTTACCCTTACCCTGCTCCATAACGGTTGCGGATACGGTTGCTTTCTCAACATCCGCGCCAACCTTCAGGGTTCCGTCACTTACTGCGACCACCTGGTCAAAAGTTACAACGTTTCCGGGCTCAGCGTTCAGCTTTTCAACTTTGATGACATCCCCCTCGGAAACCTTGTACTGCTTTCCGCCTGTTGCAATAATTGCGTACATATTAAGGCACCTCCTATTCATGAATCCAAAGAACTTAATGATCCTGAATGGATCCATCAAATCCTTATTCATCTTACTCGCTGG
>CAOKQK010000037.1 GCA_948470905.1 uncultured Lachnospiraceae bacterium
GCTGTCGGAGACCGAGAAGCGGATGGAGACTCTGATGGACGGGAAGCTGTCGGAGTCGGAGAAGCAGATGGAAGCTTTGATGGACAGGAAGCTGTCGGAGACTGAGAAGCGGATGGAGACTCTGATGGACGGGAAGCTGTCGGAGACCGAAAAGCAGATGGAAGCTTTGATGGACAGGAAGCTGTCGAAGACCGAGAAGCAGATGGAGGCTCTGATGGACAGGAAGCTGTCGGAGACCGAGAAGCGGATGGAGACTCTGATGGACGGGAAGCTGTCGGAGACCGAAAAGCAGATGGAAGCTTTGATGGACAGGAAGCTGTCGAAGACCGAGAAGCAGATGGAGGCTCTGATGGACAGGAAGCTGTCGGAGACCGAGAAGCGGATGGAGACTCTGATGGATGGGAAGCTGTCGGAGTCGGAGAAGCAGATGGAGGCTCTGATGGACAGGAAGCTGTCGGAGTCAGAGAATCTTGTTTTAGAGGAGTTGGAGCGTACAAGGAATATATTGGAAAAGCAAATAGATTTGATCCAGAAAAATTTGGATGAATTAAATCGATACTACAGGATTACAAAACTTGAAAATGACAACACGACAATGTTGTTAAGGATGATTGACGACCTGTCAAAGAGAGTTGATGAGTTGGAAAAGAGAACGGCATAAAAAAATATAGGTACTTGGAAGCTTGCCCTGCCTTAATGGGTGATCATGGTAATGAGTTATCTGTTGCGTTGCAAGCAAGATTGATTCCCTGTGGGCTTGCAGCAGGGTGTTGATTCTGTAGGTTTTTGATGTCGTTTTTACACTTGAGGCACATAATTATAATATATATTTTATATTTTATGCACCATATAGAAAGGCAGGTAAATTAATGATGGAGAGCACGAAGCACACATGGTGGAAGGAAGCCGTGGTGTATCAGATATATCCCAAAAGCTTTATGGATAGTGACGGGGATGGAATTGGCGATATTCGGGGAATCATTGGCAGGCTGGATTATTTGAAGGAGCTGGGGATAGATGTCATTTGGCTGTCCCCCGTATATCAGTCGCCCAATGCGGACAATGGTTATGATATTTCTGATTATCGGGCGATACAGAAAGAGTTCGGAAGTATGGAAGACTTTGACGAGCTGCTGGACAAGGCCCATAAGATGGGGATAAAGATCGTTATGGATCTGGTGGTAAACCATACATCTGATGAACATCCCTGGTTTGTGGAGAGCAGGAAGTCAAAGGATAGCCCTTACAGAGATTATTACATATGGAAAGAGGGAAAGGCAGGAGGGCCGCCTAACAACTGGGGAGCCTCCTTTGGAGGTTCCGCATGGGAGTATGATGAAAGTACGGAAATGTATTACCTGCATTCTTTCCATACAAAGCAGCCGGATCTCAACTGGGAGAATGAAGATGCGCGGAAGGCTGTCTATGATATGATGCGCTGGTGGTGTGACAAGGGGATAGATGGTTTCCGCATGGATGTGATCAGCATGATCTCCAAGGATCAGAATTTCCCGGATGCACAGGTTCATGGCGGATTGTATGGAAATCTGGGAGAGTTCACCATGAATGGTCCCAGAGTGCATGAATTTCTGAAAGAAATGAATCGGGAGGTATTGTCCCGGTACGATATCATGACTGTTGGAGAGACTGCAGGAGTCACCATAGAGGAGGCGAAGCGATATGCAGGAGAGACAGAGGAAGAACTGAATATGGTATTTCAGTTTGAGCATGTCTGTCTGGGTGACGGAAAGCTTGGAAAGTGGAATGACAGCCGCGTGGACCTGCGGGAGTTGAAGGCTGTTATGAGCAAGTGGCAGACAGAGCTTTCGGGAACGGCCTGGAACAGTCTCTATCTGGGAAATCATGACCAGCCGCGCTCTGTTTCACGGTTTGGCGATGACAGACCTGAATATCGGGAGATATCAGCCAAAATGCTGGGGCTGTGCCTGCACTTTATGCAGGGAACTCCTTATATCTATCAGGGGGAGGAGCTGGGCATGACCAACCCATACTTTGACAGGTTGGAGGATTACAGGGATGTGGAGTGCATCAATGCGTACCATGAGCTTACAGAGGCGGGGCTTGTCTCTCAGAAGGATATGCTCCGATATATCCAGCTGCGAAGCAGGGACAACGCAAGGACACCCATGCAGTGGGATGGCGGAGAGAATGGAGGATTTACAAGAGGGATTCCCTGGATTGGCATAAATCCCAATTACTCACAGATCAATGCAAAGAAAGAGTTGAAGGATCCCCATTCTGTATTTCATTTTTACAGGAAACTCATACAGCTGCGGAAAGAAAATAAAATCATGGTCTACGGTACTTATCAATTGCTGAGTCCCGAGGATGACAGTATATATGCCTATGAGAGGGCATACCAGGGAAAGAGAATCAGGGTGTTGTGCAATTTCACGGACCGGATTCTTCCCTGTGAGTGGAAAACCTGTGAAGAGGGCGTTGTTCTGATACGAAACTGTGAAAACACAGACAAAACCCTTTTGCCCTATGAGGCGGTTGCCTTTTGGGTATGAGAGACTATTCTTTTTCCGTAGTTTCCCTGCGGAAAAATACAGGCGGTATCACCTTGTGTATGGGGGTTTCCAGAGGGATTGATCTGCGTTTTTTGCGTTCATTCATCTGCTCTACAAGAAGGTTTACCGCCTCATAAGCAAGTTTGTCAATCTGCTGCCCCATGGTGCTGATGGGGAGGACGGCTTCCCTGGAAATGGGGGAATTGTCAAAGCCGATGATCATATAGTCCTCCGGCAGATGCCCGTACTTGCGCATCAGCAGATTCAGAAGCACATTGGCATGAGTGTCGCTGGACAGAAAAATCCCTTTTTTAAGACCGGAATAAGAGGTGTCCAGATGTTGTAAAATGTCTGAAAGCAGCGGCTTTGCGGTTTCGTAGGTATTTCCTAATTCTTTTATGATGATCTCGTGATTTATATTATGTTCCTGACAAAAATCAGAGAAAGCTTTGAGTCTGCCATAGGCGGGGACTTTTTCTGGTGTGGGAGTGTTGATGTGGATCAGGACGTCACAGGCATGTCTGAGCAGAAGGCTTGTGGCCTGATACCCTCCCATATAGTTGTCTGTGTTGATGCTGCACACATATTCATCTTCTCTTTCAATCGTCACGATCGGAATAGGGAGTTGGGCAAGTTCTGCAGAGGGGATGGTATGGCTTAAAATAATCATGCCCTCAATCTTGTAGGCAAGCAGTTCTTTGATGTAGCGTCTTTCTGTCTCCTCTTTTTCATTGCCGATAAACACCAGGAATTTATAGCCGAAAGTCTCGTAGGTAGAAAGGATCTGATCTAATATTTCCGAATAGAAATGATGATACAAATCGGGTATGATTATGCCCACAAATTCTGTTTTCCCGCTGGCAAGTATCCTTGCCACTTTATTTTCTTTATAATTAAGTTTTACAAGGGCATCTGAAATAATCTGCTGGTTTTCCAGGGTGAGGGAGTCGGGATTGTTAAAGTAACGGGAAATGGTAGTCTTGGAGAAATTTGTATATTTTGCAATATCGTCAAAAGTTACGTTTTTTTTCCGTGCCATGGTAAAGCCTTTCTATAAAACATCTTGCGAATATATCACAATACAAATAAAGTAAACAAATATAATACAAAACAAATAGGGCATAAGACAAATAAAACATAAAACAAATAAGACATAAAACAAATAAAGCATAAGACAGATAAAGCATAAAACAAATAGAACCTAAAACGTAAAATAAAATAAGTAAAATTTAGAACACACCCAAATAAAACATATCATTCCAGTTCTGATATCTCAGATATCAAAGGATAACGCAAATATTGGTGCAGTTATCAACACATACATCATAGCAAAAAACATTTAAAAAGACAAGCGAGTACCGGTTAAGTAACCGGTTTTGTTGCTTATGCATAATTTTTTTATATCTATTTTAGCAATTATAATGAAAAATAAATTGACTGTTGACGTATTATGTGTCTAATGTTACCATATGATTATAAAGTAACCGGTTACTTAACCGGTTACGAAAAACGTAGAAAATTGTAGGAAATGGAGGAAGAAAGTACAATGAGAAGGAAAGCAGTATCGTGTATTTCGCTGGGGCTTTCAATGGTATTGTTGTCAAGTGTACTGTCGGGATGTACCTTCGGTTTTGCCAGTGACCCGGATGATCCAAACCAGGTGGTCATGGAAGATCCCATTGACACATCGGTGGATACCTTCCAGTATGACAGTTCATTGCAGGGAACCAGGATCACGCTCCTGAATTCAAAAGCAGAAATCCAGGTGGCGCTGGAAAAGATGGCAGGTGAGTATGAGAAAAAGTCCGGCGTCCATGTGGAAGTAATGCCGGTGACGGATGGAGATTCTCCCTATACAAAGCTTGTCAGCCTGTATAATTCGGGCAATCCGCCCACATTGTCCATTCTGGATACCACGGATGTGATCGCTCTGGCCAAGGAGAAGGCGGCAGATCTGACAAAGGAAGCCTGGGTAGCGGAGGCAGAGGGCTATCTGACAGAAATAGATGGGAAAATATACAGTTTTCCTCTCTGCATTGAAGGCAGGGGCATTATTTACAATAAGACTGTAATTGAAGATACATTGGGCAGCTCCTTTGATCCTGCTTCCATTACGACTTTGGAGGAGTTCAAGGCGCTTTTGGACCGGCTGGTGGCTGCAGGGATGGAGAGGCCCCTGTCTCTGGCAAAAGAAGACTGGTCCCTGGGAGCGCATCATCTGCAATACATATACGAGACTTATGACGGGACTTCGGAAGGAGCTCAGCAAGTGATTGAACAGATTAAGGCAGGTCAGCTGGATCTGGCGTCCTATGACAGGATGGAACAGTTTCTGAATGCCTTTGATGTGTTGAAGCAGTATAATGTGTCCGTGAAAGATCCGCTGGGAGCGGACTATGATGAGATGGCTATCGATTTGGCAGATGGCAAGACAGCTTTCTGGTTCAATGGCAACTGGGCATGGCCTAATCTGTCGGAGGCAGGTGCAGACAGAGAGGATGCCTATGGCTTCCTTCCCTATTTTCTGAATAATGATCCGACGGATTTTGCCAATCAGATGATACAGGGATCCCCCTCTAAGCAGATAATGCTGGACGGCCAGATGGCGTCGGAGAAGCAGCAGGCGGCGGCAAAGGAGTTCTTAAACTGGATTGTCTTCAGTGAAATCGGGCAGCAGATGTTGGCAAAGACCTGCAATATCATTCCGCCTTTCAAAAATAATCCTTATGAGCCCAGCGATCCCCTGAGCCGGGATATTTACGACAAGGTTCAGGAGGGTAAGGCTTTCAACGCGTCAGCCATTGTGCCAAACGACCACTGGGCGGTGCTGGGAGCAGCCATGCAGAAATATCTGGCGGGCAGAAGCGACAGGCAGGAACTGATTGATTCCATCCAAAAATACTGGGATGGGCAGTGATAACGGCGGGGGCGTAGGAGAGAAGATGCAGCCGAAGCGACGTTACCAAATTGCCGCTTGTGGCAATTCGTGCTGCTCGCGCAGCGACTTTAATTACCAGGAGGAAATGATATGAGATCTAAGAGCAATGGAAAAGATTTTTGTGTGTTCGCATTGCCTGGGCTGTTCTGCTTTGTGGCAGTCCTGATCGTTCCTTTTCTCTATGGCGTCTATCTGACGCTGACGGACTGGAACGGCGTATCCCAGGAGAAGAACTTTGTAGGGTTACGGAATTTTACGGCAGTAATGCATGATGAGCAGTTTTGGAGATCGCTGCTTCTTACGTTTGTCTATGTGATCTTCGTGGTGGTGATCGTAAATGTGCTGGCGTTTGGGATTGCCTGGCTGCTGACAAGGGGGATGAAAGGGCAGAACTTCTTCAGGGCAGGTTTTTTTACTCCCAATCTGATCGGCGGCATTGTGCTGGGATATATCTGGCAGTTCGTGTTTTCACGAGTGTTTGTGAGCATAGGGGATGCCACGGGCTGGAGCCTGTTTGAGGCGTCATGGCTGTCAGATCCCATCAAAGCCTTTGCGGCGCTGGTCCTGGTATCTGTGTGGCAGCTGTCCGGTTATATGATCCTGATCTATGTGGCGGGCTTCATGGGACTGAGCGAGGATGTGATGGAGGCTGCCAGCATTGACGGGGCAGCGGGATTTATCAAGTTAAAAAACATTATCATGCCCCTGATGATGTCTTCCATCACCATTTGTCTTTTCCTGACGCTTTCAAGAGCGTTTATGGTGTATGATGTGAACCTGTCCCTCACAGGCGGCGCGCCCTATGGGACGACGGAAATGGCGGCAATGCATGTGTATGAGAAAGCCTTTACTTCCAGGCAGTTTGGCGTAGGTCAGGCGGAGGCTCTGGTCCTGTTTATCATTACCGCATGCATCAGTGGTCTGCAGGTATATCTGACTAAGAAAAAGGAGGTTGAAGCGTAATGGCTCAGACACAGGTAGGCAAGAGTAAGAAAAAAGTGACAAAGACACTTTCCATGGCGGGATTGATTGTCATATTTGCCGCGTACATGTTTCCGTTTGTGATGGTGCTGATCAATTCCCTGAAGCAGAAGCGGGATATTATCAAGAGCCCCTTTTCATGGCTGTTCACCATCAAGGGACTGTCCTTTGACAACTTTGTCAAGGCATTCACCCAGATGGATTTCCTGAGGGCTTTCTGCAATTCGCTGATCGTGACCGTATCGGCGACAGCGCTGGTGACAATACTTGCCTCTATGCTGGCATACTATGTGGTCCGTCATAAGAATAAGCTGTCCAAGATTATTTTTGCCCTGATGGTGGCTTCCATGATCATACCTTTTCAGGCTATCATGATCCCTTTGGTGAGTATCTATGGCGGTACCCTGAATATCCTGAACCACAGGCTGACATTAATCTTCATGCATACGGGATTTTCCATGGCAATGTCAGTATTTATGTTCCATGGATTCATCAACGGCAATATTCCCATTGCGCTGGAGGAGGCCGCTTATATTGACGGATGTACCCATATGCAGACTTACTTTGGCATTGTGTTCCCGCTGCTGAAGCCAATCATCTCCACGATGGTCATCTTGAATGCACTGGCATTCTGGAATGACTTTCTGCTGCCGTCCCTGGTGCTGACGGATAAGAAGCTTCTGACTCTGCCGCTGTCCACTTACAGCTTCTATGGAACATACTCTGCGGATTACGGGACGATCATGGCGGGATTGCTGTTGTGTGTGATACCCATACTGATCCTGTATGTGCTGCTGCAGAAGCAGATTATCAACGGCGTGGTGGCAGGTGCGGTCAAGTAGGACACAAACGTAACAGTCCAGTAACCGGAGAGCTGTCTGGGCTGTTGCGCCAATTGCCGGTAGAAGCGAAATTGACAGACAGGAGACCAGAATGAAAAATATACTGCATTTAAAGGCACCGGGAAACTGGATCAACGATCCCAATGGATTCATCTATTACCAGGGAAAATATCATTTGTTTTATCAGCATTTTCCCTATGCTCCTGCCTGGGGCACCATGCACTGGGGACACGCGGTGAGTGAGGATCTGGTGCATTGGGAGCATTTGGGTATTGCGCTGTTCCCCACAAAGGAATACGATAGGAACGGGGTTTTTTCAGGGAGCGCCCTGGAGAAAGATGGGCGGCTGTATCTCTACTATTCGGCGGTGCGGTATCTGGAGACAGATAAGGAAGATATCCACAGGGCGGTCTGCGATCATTATGAGACCAGTCAGGCTATGATCATCTCGGAGGACGGGTTCCATTTTGACAACTGGGGCAGCAAAAGACAGATCATTCCCGTGAGCCGCAGGGAGGATATGGCAAACGCCACGCATACCAGAGATCCCAAGGTCTGGAGGGAAGACGGAAACTATTATATGGCATTGGGCAGCACCTTTGAAGAAAAGGCGGGGCGTGTGCTCTTTTACAGGAGCCCGGATGGGGAAAACTGGGAATATGCAGCCCAGTGCAGGCATGAGAAGCTTGGGCGGATCGTGGAGTGCCCGGATGTGTTCCGGGTGGGAGAGACGGATGTGTTTATGGCATCCCTCATGTATATCGGGGAACCGGGGAAGGGATACGAAAATATGTCGGTCTGCGCACCGGCGGAATTTGACAGGCAGAGCTGTGAGCTGACACTTCCCGAAAAATTTCAGTATGTGGACTATGGGATGGACATGTACGCCCCCCAGACGAACCTGGACAGGGAGGGAAGGCGTGTGATGGTGGCATGGATGCGGATGCCAAGAACCGTGGAAGACGGCGGGACGCCCTGGAACGGGATGATGTGCCTCCCCAGGGTGGTGGAAACCGAAAAAGGTCATATTTTCTTCCGGGTACATCCGGAGGTGGACAGATATTTTTCCGAGGAACAGGAAGAAAGGGAGAGCCTTTTGGGAGAGGGTCCCTGGAGGATACGGACAGTACTGGAAGAAGGAGAAGAACTGGACATCGGGGGATACCGCATCCGGATGGAACGGGGATATGTAAAGACGGACAGAAGCAGGGTGTTTGAGGGGATAGAAGGAGTTGCGTTCACCAGCAGCACGCCGGAGCGCCTGGAGCGGTGCAGTCTGGATATCTTTGTGGATCTCAATCTGATAGAAGTGTTTATCAATGAGGGAGAATATGTGATCAGCAATGTGGTCTATGACCTGGGGAGAAAGGCTGCAGGGAAAATCGGGCATATTTATACAGGCGGGCAATGAACAACAAGTCCAAGGAGCCATTCCTACGAAAGGTTCACATCAATGGGAGCTTGGCTAATGTCGCAGGAGAGCTTTGCTCCTTGCAGTTCACACGACGGAAAAGGAGAGCGGAAATGGCGATTGTATACGATGAGGAGAGAAGGATATTTTCTCTGCACACAAAGAAAACGACTTATCAGATGATGGCGGACGGGTATGGTTATCTGCTGCATTTGTATTATGGGAAAAAGCTGGATGCTTCCATGGAATATATGATCACCTGTTTTGACAGAGGCTTTTCCGGAAATCCATATGACGCAGGGGCGGACCGGGGGTATTCTCTGGACGCGCTGCCGCAGGAATTCCCGGTGCTGGGCACGGGGGATTATCGGAGCACGGCATTTCAGGTAAGGGAGGAGAATGGGTGCTTTGGCTGTGACCTGCGCTATGCGGGGTATTGTATTAAGGATGAAAAATACGCCCTTCCGGGATTGCCCGCAGCCTACGGGGAGGGACAGACTCTGGAAATCCTGCTCCGGGACCAGAGGCTGGGATTGGAAGTCACGCTATTGTACGGTGTTCTTGAGGAGTGTGATGTGATCACAAGAAGCGTAAAAGTTCAAAAGGTTGCCGGGGAGGAATGCGGGGGAAAGGTGTATCTGGAGAAAGTGTCCAGTGCATGCCTGGACTTTCTCCATGGCCAGTTTGATTTCATAACATTCTATGGAAGGCATGCCATGGAGCGGAATCTGCAGAGGGCGCGGATCTCCCATGGAAAGCAGTCTGTGGGCAGTACCAGAGGAGCCTCCAGCCATCAGTATAATCCCTTTGTGATCCTGGCAAGATCTGAGACATCGGAAGAAACGGGGGAGTGCTATGGAGCTTCCTTTGTATACAGCGGAAGCTTCAGCGCAGAGGCGGAGAAAGACCAGTATGACCAGATCCGTTTTGTCATGGGGCTTTCTGAGGAACAGTTTTCCTACCCGCTGGACAAGGGAGAAATTTTCCATGCTCCGGAAGTGGTGCTGTCCTATTCGGCTGAAGGGTTTCAGGAGCTTTCCTGTCATTTTCATCAGTGTGTCCGGGAGCATATCTGCAGGGGCAGGTATAGGGACCGGATCAGGCCGGTACTGGTGAACAGCTGGGAGGCATGTTATTTTGATTTTAATGGGGAGGACATTGTCAGGCTGGCGGAACAGGCTGCGGAACTGGGGATAGAAATGGTGGTGATGGACGACGGCTGGTTTGGCCAAAGGGAGGATGACAATTCTTCTCTGGGGGACTGGGAGGTCAATGAGCGGAAACTGGGCTGTACACTCTCACAGTTGTCAGACAGGGTTCATGAAAAGGGAGTGCAGTTTGGAATATGGATCGAGCCGGAGATGGTTTCTCAGGAGAGCAGGCTGTACCGCGAGCATCCGGAGTGGGCACTGCAGATACCGGGGAAAAAACCGGTGAGGGCGCGGAACCAGCTGGTGCTTGACTTTTCTGATTCTGATGTAGTTCAGTATATTTATGATAAAATCTGCTCTGTTTTAAGGCAGGGTGATATCCAATATGTGAAATGGGATATGAACCGCAGCCTTGCAGATATCTATTCCGGAAAAACGCGGCAGCAGGGAAAAGTCCTGTATGACTATATGAAAGGCGTTTACTCCCTGTTGGAGCGTCTGACGGCGGAATTCCCGGATATTCTCTGGGAGGGCTGCGCCGGCGGAGGCGGCAGGTTTGACCTGGGAATGCTTTATTATACGCCGCAGATATGGTGCAGTGATAATTCTGACGCCATAGACAGGGTATGTATTCAATATGGGACTTCTTTCGGGTATCCTATGTCTGTTATGGGTGCCCATGTGTCAGCCGTGCCGAACCATCAGACGGGCAGGGTCACGGATCTGCATACCAGAGGCGTTGTGGCAATGACAGGAGCCTTTGGATACGAGCTGGATCTGGGCAGGTTGAGCGAAGAAGAAAAGGAGCAGGTGCGGGAACAGGTCGCCATGTACCGCCGGATGGCTCCTCTTTTACAGCAGGGCCGCTATTATAGGCTGAGCAATCCCTTTGAGGATTCCCATGGTGCCTGGATGGTGGTGGACGAGGACCAGAAACAGGCTCTGTGCAGTGTGGTCCTGCTGGAAAAGCATGGGAATATGCCGGTGATTTATGTGCGCCTGCAGGGGCTTAAGGAAGGTGCAAAATACAGGGATCATGCCACCGGGGCGGTATATTCCGGCGCTGCGCTTATGGCTTATGGTATGCCGATTCCCGTTGGACTTGGCGAATATCAGTCCTGGCAGATTCTTTTCGAGGAATGGGAGGAGAACAGGCTATGAAAAAATATGACGTGATTGCATTGGGTGAATTGCTGATTGATATGACGGATAATGGGCTGTCCGCCCAGGGGAACACCTTGTTTGAGGCCAACCCCGGCGGGGCGCCCTGTAATGTTCTGGCGCTGCTGGCAAAGCTGGGGCATGCCACAGGATTTATCGGCAAGGTGGGGGATGATCTGTTTGGCAGGAAATTGCGGGGAACCCTGGAGGAACTGGGGATTGATACCGTTAATCTCTGCGTGGATCCTGAGTGCAGGACGACCCTTGCCTTTGTGGAGACGAAAGCGGACGGTGACAGGGATTTTTCCTTTTACAGAAATCCCGGCGCGGATATGCAGCTGGAAAAGAGAGATATCCATGAGGAATTGCTGGAACAGGCCAAAATCTTTCATTTCGGCACCCTCTCCATGACTCACGACAAAGTGCGGGAGGCTACACGGTATGGGGCGGAGTACGCAAAGGCGAAAGGGGCGCTTATCTCCTTTGACCCCAACATCCGGGAGCCCCTGTGGGATTCCATGGATCATGCCAGAGAACAGGTGGAGTATGGACTGGGCATCTGTGATATCCTGAAAATCTCCGACAATGAGATCACATGGCTCACGGGTGAGGAGGATTATGACAGGGGGGTGGAGAAAATCCGGGAAAAACACGCTGTTCCCCTGATCCTGGTATCCATGGGAAAGGAGGGCAGCCGGGCATATTACAGGGATATGGTAGTGGATAGACCGGCATTTCTGCAGCCTGGCACCATAGAGACCACAGGCGCCGGCGACACTTTCATGGGGTGTGTGCTTCACGGAGTGCTGGAAAGAGGGCTTGACAATCTGAAATCGGAGGACCTGGGTGATATGCTGGAATTTGCCAATGCGGCGGCATCCCTTGTAACGACCAGGAAAGGAGCGCTTCGGGTGATGCCCGGAGAGGACGAAATTCGCAGGGTGGTGAGGAATTATGAGTAGTGTCTTGAAAAATGTCGGGGACAGCGTTGTGGATGACCAAATGGAAACTTTCTCAAAGAGACTGGAAAGGCATCATGATGAACTGCGCTGGCTCTATATGGAGCTTTATGGAAATGACTCCATGTTTGCGGAACTGTGCAGCTGTATGGGGCAGTTTTGGATGGAGAGGAAAGAGGATCTCAAAAGCCGGGACAGAGACAGGGAGGCAGATCAGGGCTGGTACAGGAAAAATGATATGCTGGGGATGATGTTTTATATTGACAATTTCGCCGGCAATATGAAGGGAGTGGAGTCAAGGCTTGGCTACCTGGAGAAATGCAATGTGAATTATATCCATCTGATGCCTTTTCTGGACACGGTGGAAGGCCGTTCTGACGGCGGGTATGCGGTGAAGGATTTCAGGAAGGTGCAGGAAAAGCTGGGCTCCATGGAGGATCTGGAAAGTCTCACAGACGCCTGCCACAGAAAGGGCATTAATGTCTGCATGGATTTTGTCATGAACCATACCTCCGAGGATCATGAGTGGGCCAGGAGGGCAAGACAGGGTGACGGAGAATATATGAGCCGTTACTTTTTCTTTGATCGTTGGGAGGAACCTGCCCAATATGAGAAGACGGTGCCCCAGGTATTTCCCACGACGGCGCCGGGGAATTTTACCTGGATTCCCGAAGCAGGACATTATGTGATGACCAGCTTCTATCCCTATCAGTGGGATTTGAATTACAAAAATCCCAGGGTGTTTAACGAGATGATGTATAATTTCCTGTATCTGGCTAACAGGGGCATTGACATTATCCGCATTGATGCGGTGCCTTATATCTGGAAGGAGCTGGGTACTCAATGCCGAAATCTTCCCCAGGTACACACGATTGTGCGTATGATGCGAATGATCGGCGAAGTGGTGTGCCCATCCGTTTTGCTCCTGGGGGAGGTAGTCATGGAGCCGGAGAAGGTGGTGCCTTATTTCGGGACTGTGGAAAAGCCGGAGTGCCATATGCTCTATAATGTCACCACCATGGCGACCACATGGCATACGGTGGCAACCAGGGATGTGAGGCTTTTGAAAAGGCAGCTTGATATTGTGAACGCCCTGCCCAAGGAGTATGTGTTCTTAAATTACCTGCGCTGTCATGACGACATTGGCTGGGGGCTGGATTACGGAACCCTGATGTCGGAAGGGATCGGGGAGCGCTCCCACAAGCGGTATCTGAACGATTATTTCCAGGGCTATGAGGGAAACAGCAACAGCAGGGGAGAGCTATACAATGCCGATCCCGTCACCGGGGACGCCAGATTCTGCGGGACGACGGCGTCCATGTGCGGTATCGAGAAAGCGGGATTCGAGCAGGACCTTCAAGCCATGGAGAAGGCAATCCGGCTGGATGTGATGCTCCATGCCTATATGTTCATGCAGTCGGGAATACCGGTACTCTACAGCGGGGATGAGATTGGCCAGGTCAACGATTATACCTACAGGGAAGATCCTCTGAAAGCCGCCGATTCCAGGTATATCCACAGGGGAGCCATGAACTGGGAGCTGGCGGGGAACATTGAGAAGCCGGGCACTGTGGAGAAGGAAATCTTTGAAAAGCTGGGAGAGCTGGAGCGGATTCGCAGAACAGAGAAGGTATTTGTGTCAAACGCGGATACCTGGACCATTGAGACCTGGGATCGGGGCATATTATGCATAGGCAGGTATTTTGAAGGAGAGAAGGTAATCGGCCTGTTCAATTTCAGCGAGACGGATCGGACAGCGTGGATCAATGAGACGGACGGCGAGTACGTGGAGCTGATTTCTGGCAGGAAAATGCAGGCGGCGGGGGTTGGCGTGCAGGGGTATGGATTCTGTTATTTAAAGAAGCTGTGAATGTGAAAAAGGGGACTGTTGCATGATAGTGAATTCATGGGCGGCGCCCTTTTTCCGTGACAGACAGTCCGCATGGAGGGAACCTGCCCCTGACAGCTGTATCTAATAAAAGGATGAATTGTAGAACAGATGAAAAATTATATCTTTTGACCTCGAAAAAAACCACCAATTGGTGTAGAATAAAGGAAGTACTTATCCATAAAAAGAACGATTTTAAGGAAGTCATGCTTTAGTCCGTGCTTCCCTGAGATTGGATTCACGAGGAGGACAAATGTCAAAGGATTCATATGAAAATAAAATAATTACAATTCCCAATATCCTTTCTTTCTTCCGGATATGTCTGATTCCGGTGATCGTATGGCTGTATTGTGCAGGGCATTATGCATGGACAGGGTATATCCTGCTTCTGTCCGGCGCCACAGACCTGGTGGACGGCTATATTGCCAGGCGCTTTCACATGATAAGCAATCTGGGAAAGGCACTTGACCCTATTGCGGACAAGCTGACACAGGGAGTAGTGCTGTTGTGCTTATTGTTCCGTTTTCCGCTGATGACGGCGCCATTCGTCCTGTTCATAGCGAAAGAAATATTTATGAGTATAAGCGGTCTTTTGATCATTCGGAGGACAGGGGCTGTACATGGCGCAGACTGGCACGGTAAGGCGGCAACCTGTTCCCTGTATGGCATGATGATACTCCATGTGTTCTGGTATGATATTACCCCTGGGGCTTCACTTGCTGTTATTGCCGTCTGTACGCTGATGATTGGCGTTTCATTTGGGCTTTATGTGGCCCATAATGTAAAGCTGCTGAAAGGCGGCGAATAACAGCTGGCTGATTGGCTTTGTATGGAGGCGAAAGAAAGGATCACGTCAGGCTTTACAGATCCTGGCATCTGGTTTGGATAGGATAGCGGCGCGGAGAATAATAAAAAAGGTAAAAATTTAGGATGGTCATTTTTGAATGCACATGGTACAATATGTCCGTATTCAAGGCCTGGAACGACCGGATGACCATGATTGGTCCGTGTTCATGGCATCATGGGAATACAAAAGGACAGCATGTGAAAGGAGAGGGAGTTTGAAATGAAAAAAGTTCTGGACATTTTGGCGACGGTGTGTATGTTGGCGGCAGCAGTGGTTTTTCTGGTGCTGGGCGGAGGGAATTTCCTGAAGCTGATGTCGGGCGCCGAGCCTTTGGAGGACGGGGTAAGCTTCGCGGAGGCGGAGGGGAAGTACATTATTTATGAGGCGGCGTATCCGGTGGGGTCCTATGAGGAGGAATATTATTCCGGGGATCCTGACAGAGTGAGCAAATTGGGTTATGTGCTGTATGACGAGGCCAGGCAGGCGTTTTTGTATGTGGTGGTAGCCCAGCAGGACAGCGGCAGCCTGCAGAATCTGCTGACCAATCGCAAATATTCCCTGGAATCACTGGCAAAATACAATATTAAGATAGAGCCTGTCACTGTGGAGGGCAGCCTGGTACGCATGGATGCGTCCATGATAGAGCATGCAAAAAAAGCGTTGAAAGACAGGCGCACGGAAGATGAAGCATTGGCGGCGGTCTGGGATACGATCGCGGCAACTCAGAAAGACTGGTATATGATCGAGTACGGCGCTGTGGGCGGCATGGAAGCCATGGATATCTGGCTTTGCGCGCTGGCGGCGATTACCAGCCTCCTGATATTTGTGGTCCGCCTGATCGGAATGTTTACCAGGGGCAGGAAGCAGGAAGTGCTGTCCGATTCGTTCGACAGCAGGTATGAGCAGTTCTTCGCCATGCAGAGAGGGCGTATTCAGGAATGGTGCGAGCATGTGCATTATCGGAGCAACAAAAGCTATTATATGTCCGTGTTTTTTACAACGGTCGCCCTTACGGCCATTGGCTTTCTGGTGGGATATCCTGCCGGGGATGTGCTGGTGCGGCATGTGCCGCTGGGACTGTTCTTTGGGGAAGTAGTCGCCATATTTTGTTGGCTTGCCATCAGGAAAAGGTCTGACTGGAAAAACATCATGAAAAAAATCCGCAGGAATCTGGGAAAGGAATTCCCCTCTGCCGGGCAGCAGGATGAGTTTGCACAGGATTATCTGGACTGCAGCAGGGAGTGGGAGTACGAGGGAAAAGGAAAAGATGCCATGACGTTCGGCGTGCTGGGGAACCGTTACTGGACGCTGATCTCCGGTCTGGGGAATGTCACCGTTATCAAAGCAGGCCAGGTAAACCGTGTGGCTACCTATGTGGATTCGGAGAGGGTAGCTTATGGCAAGTACCGTGGCAGAGTCATATCCTATGTGGCGAAATTCTTTTTGAGGGATAATGCGGGTATGGTTTCCGAGACAAATTACCTGTTCCCCACGGAAGCGGCGATGGATGCCTTTGCGCAGCTTTTGAAGCGGCGCGTGGATGGCAGGATCGAAGTGGCTGAAGAAGGGGTAAAGGCATAAAATAACAAGGTGGATCAGTATGAAAGAGTGTTTCTATGCAAGCGCATGTATCAATGGTCTTCACGGCGGAGCGGCATATTTGACGGATAACGGATTTTATTTCCGCTGCCAGAAAATCACAATAGCGGAGGAATACAGGAGTCTGCGGATACCTTATAAGAACATCAGGCTGGTTTCCGAGGGGAAAAGGGTGCTCTTTATCCCCACAACCGTGATCGAAACATGCGACGGAAAGAAGTACCGCTTCCTGATCTTTAACAGGAAAAAGTTTATGGGCAGCATAAAAAGCTGCAGCAGTTGAAACGCTTGTCTCTGGCAAAGTATAGTAGTGTAAAATGCAGGCAGTTCCTACAGTTTATTCCCGCGGGCAATGAGTCATAAGTCCGAGAAGTTTACTTCTCTGGGACCTTGACGAATGCCGCGAAGGTCAAAAACCCCATCAGCTTGCTGCGGGGTTTTTGATAATGTAGGGACTGCTTTATGCAATGAAAAATGTTTGAAAACATTTGAATTTACTGCATTTGCGCCCATTCCTTGATATAATGGAAGTGCAGAAAAAATGCTTGTTTTATGAATAAACCTGCGCGCCTCAGAACACAAGCTATCCCCAGGATGTCAATCCCCTGAACGAAGTCCGTGAGAACCTTAAAGGAATGATTGACGAACTTTGATACGAATACGGTTGCGAAAGAATGAATAAACTCCCATGCAATAGTTGCAAAATGATCTTGAAAAGGGTAAAATTTATTGTAACCATATTAAAGGAGATGGTCGGTTATGCTGCTGCCTGTATTTGGCGCAGGCAGATTCGGCAGGCTATCATGGCAGAATGACAGGAGGACGTGAACATGAAAAGAATCGGTATGTTGACCAGCGGAGGGGATTGCCAGGCATTGAATGCGGCGATGAGAGGTGTTGTCAAGACTTTGGATCACAGTAAGGAGAAAGTTGAGATCTATGGTTTCCTTGACGGATACAAAGGATTGATCTACAGCAAGTTTCAGATGCTGACAGGGCGGGATTTTTCAGGTATATTGACAAAGGGCGGCACTATTTTGGGAACCTCCCGAACCCCTTTCAAGACGATCCAAGATCCTGATGAGAATGGATTGAATAAGGTAGACGCAATGAAGCAGAATTATTATAAGCTTCAGCTGGACTGCCTGGTCATCCTGGGAGGCAACGGTACGCACAAGACCGCTAACCTGCTCCGGCAGCAGGGGCTGAACATTGTTACCCTGCCCAAGACCATTGACAATGATCTGTGGGGGACAGATATGACTTTCGGTTTCCAGAGCGCGGTGAACATTGCCACAGATGCCATCGACTGTATCCACACTACCGCATCTTCACACGGAAGGGTGTTTATTGTGGAGGTAATGGGGCATAAGGTGGGCTGGCTGACCTTGAACGCCGGCATGGCAGGCGGCGCTGATATCATCCTGCTGCCGGAGATTCCCTACGATATTGACAAGGTGGTGGACAAGATAGAGGAGAGGGACAAGCGCGGCAGCCGCTTTACGATCATTGCGGTGGCGGAAGGCGCGATCTCCAAGGAGGACGCGGCGCTCTCCAAGAAGGAGTACAAGAAGAAGCTGGAGAAGCGGGCATTGTCTTCCGTTTCTTACGAGCTTGCGGCGGAGATTCAAAAAAAGACCGGCCGGGAAGTCCGTGTCACAGTTCCCGGGCATATGCAGCGCGGCGGCAGTCCCTGCCCCTATGACCGTGTGTTTGCCAGCCGTCTGGGAGCGGAGGCAGGCAGGCTGATCCTGGACAATCAATACGGCTTTATGGTGGGCTATAAGAACCGTGAGATTGTCAAGGTGCCCCTGGAGGATGTGGCTGGCAAGCTCAAGATGGTGGAGCCGGATTCTACGATCGTGCAGGAGGCGAAGCTGCTGGGCATTTCCTTTGGGGACTGATGCCGATATTTATTCCCGTGGGCAATGAGTTACAAGTCCCAGGAAGTAAACTTCCTGAAAGCTTGCGTTTCCGGGACTTTGACGAATGCCGCGAGGGTGAAAAATCAAAAGTCTTTGACTGCCTGCGGGGATAAATCCAGAAAGGGGATCATATGTCATACACAGCATTATACCGGAAATTCCGTCCGGACACCTTTGCATCTGTAAAAGGACAGGATCATATAGTTACTACTTTGAAGAATCAGTTAAAGGCGAACCGGATCGGCCATGCTTATCTCTTTACTGGGACCCGCGGAACAGGCAAGACGACCATTGCAAAGATATTTGCCCGCACGGTAAACTGTGAAAATCCTACGGAGGACGGACCCTGCGGGCAGTGCCGCAGCTGCCGCGCCATTGCGGCAGGAGCGAGCATGAACGTCATTGAGATAGATGCCGCCTCCAACAACGGTGTGGACAATATCCGCGAGATCGTGGAGGAGGTTTCCTATTCTCCGGCGGAGGGAAAATACAAGGTTTATATCATAGATGAGGTGCATATGCTTTCCATAGGAGCCTTTAACGCGCTGCTTAAGACTCTGGAGGAGCCGCCGTCCTATGTGATCTTTATCCTTGCAACCACGGAGGTGCATAAGCTTCCGGTCACGATCCTGTCCCGGTGTCAGCGGTATGATTTCAGGAGGATTTCCATTGATACCATTGCCGGAAGGCTGCAGGAGCTGGTCATGGCGGAGAATGTTCAGGTGGAGGACAGGGCACTGCGCTATATTGCGAAGACAGCGGACGGTTCTATGCGTGATGCCCTGAGTCTTCTGGATCAGTGTATTGCATTTCATCTGGGAAAGGAACTCACCTACGAGAAGGTTCTGGACGTACTTGGAGCTGTGGACACGGAGGTGTTCAGCCGTCTGCTGCGCTGTATCCTGGAGCAGGAGGTGCTGGGCTGTATTAAGCTTTTGGAAGAAATTGTCATGCAGGGAAGGGAGCTTACTCAGTTTGTGACGGATTTCGCCTGGTATCTGCGCAATCTGATGCTGGTACAGGCGTCGGATGACCTGGAGGATGTCATCGACATGTCCGCAGATAATTTAAAGAGGCTGAAAGAGGAGTCAGAACAGGTGGACATGGAGCAAAATGTCCGTTATATCAGGATTTTTTCGGAGCTGTCCAACCAGATACGCTATGCGGCACAGAAAAGAATCCTGGTGGAAATAGCGCTGATCAAGCTTTGCAAACCGCAGATGGAAGTGAGCCAGGATGCGGTGCTCGACCGCATCCGTCAGATGGAGGATAAGCTGGACAATGTAAAAGTGGTCCCGGCATCAGAGATGACAGGGCTGCCCGCAGCGGGAGCAGGGACATTTCAGGAGGAACCGCCAAAGGTACAGATGCCCAAGGCAATCCCTGAGGACGTGAGGTACATTGTGTCAAAATGGCCATCCATCGTGGGCAGTGCGGAGAATCCCATGCGTACTTATATCAAAGACGCGAAATTAAGCCTTGGAGATGACAGCAGGCTGATGGTGGTGCTGGAGGACGGCATTGCTTCGGATTATTTTATCCAGGATCCTGATCACAAGACACAGTTGGAGAGGCTTTTATCGGACTTTGCATGCAAGGAGATCGAGGTCAGTATCCAGGTCATGAAAGAGAACCAGGATTTTGCACAGAGCTTTGTGGATCTGTCGAAGCTGGTGCAGATGGATATAGAGATAGAGGAAGAAGACGAAACGGAATAATTTTTGGAGCAGAGGCGGAAAAGTTCCCACAAGTGGGAACTGAGATAGGAGGAAAATAAAATGGCAAAACGTGGAGGCTTTCCCGGGGGTGCAATGCCCGGAAATATGGCTAATTTGATGAAGCAGGCGCAGAGGATGCAGCGCCAGATGGAGGAAGGGCAGAAGGAGCTGGAAGCGAAAGAGTTCACAGCGGCGGCGGGCGGCGGCGCTGTGGAGGTGACGGTAAGCGGCAAAAAAGAAATTTTGAAGATAAAGCTGTCTGAGGAGGTGGTAGATCCGGAGGATATCGAAATGCTGCAGGATCTGATCATGGCGGCGGCAAATGAGGCGATGCGTCAGGCAGACGAGGCAAACTCCCAGCTTATGGGCAAGATGACGGGCGGTTTGGGAGGCTTGCCGTTCTGATGGAGCTGTACAGCGGATATATTAACAAATTGATAGAGGAGCTGGCGGCGCTTCCGGGAATCGGGAGCAAATCCGCCCAGCGCCTTGCTTTTCATCTGATCAATATGCCCCAGGACAAGGTGAACAGGCTGGCGGCTGCGATCGTGGATGCAAAGGCGAATGTGCGTTATTGTAAGGAGTGCTATACGTTGACGGACAGGGAGGTGTGCCCTGTCTGCGCCAATCAGAAGCGCAACCACGGGCTGATCATGGTGGTGGAGAATACCAGGGATCTGGCGGCATATGAGAAGACAGGCAGGTATGAGGGCGTGTACCATGTGCTGCATGGAGCTATTTCGCCCATGCTGGGAATCGGTCCCGGGGATATCAAGCTGAAAGAACTTATGGCAAGGCTCCACGATGACGTGGAGGAGGTCATTATCGCCACCAACTCCAGCCTGGAGGGAGAGACTACGGCAATGTATATCAGCAAGATGATCAAGCCTGTAGGTATCAAGGTGACACGGATCGCCAGCGGCGTGCCGGTGGGGGGCGATCTGGAATATATTGATGAGGTGACGCTTCTGCGCGCGCTGGAAGGCCGGGTGGAGCTGTGATGTAGCGCGGTCGCACGCGGGGAGGGCTGTCGGAACAGCAGGGAAGTGTCGTCGCATGCGGAAAGCGGGCGGAGCTGTCAGGGACCTTGCTGCACACCGAAAGTTTTACATGGGATGGTAAAAGAGCGGCGCAGCCGTTTGGGCTGGCATTAAGGAGCTGTCAAGAAATAACTTTTAATTTGACGTAGGATAAATCCGCATAGGCAAGGAGGAAGAAGGAGGCGTACCGGGGTACGCTGACTGATGACGACGCAGTCCTATGTGGATTTAGACAAGTCAAATTGAAAGATTATTTCTTGACAGCTCCTAAGATAGCGGAGGTCGAAATGGGGGATGAGAACTGTTATTTCAGCCTGTTGTGGGAAGATGAGGAAAGCTGCAGGGAATGGCGTGGGAGCCTGTATGTCAGGGATAAAGGGTATATTGACGACCTGAATTTGGGTCTTGTCTATGAGGAGGTCTGCCGGGCGGGCAGGTTCGGAGAGCAATACGATTTTTCGGAGGTCTTCCTGCATCCCTGTGCCAGGGTGTCCACGGTAGCGTTTCGCCAGAAAATTATGGGGCAGTTGTATCAGGATGAACTTTTATATGAGGCAGCATTGGAGTTTGTAGCCTGTGTGTCGGAGGTTCAGCAGAGGCTTGAGAGGTTTGACGGTGCGACAGCAAAGAAGGCGGTGGCAGCAGATAGGGTTGCTATGGCGGCGCGGGTTGCCGCGGCAAGAAAGGCTGCCCTGTCAGGGAATGTGGCTGTGGGAAAGGAAGCCATGGCTCCCATGGATGGAAAAAGAGACGAAACCAAGAAAATGATTGCCGCCCTGCAGATACGATATGATTTTCTTAAAAGTCTGGGAAACATCTGTAAAAAGGTGTCAGGATATGTAAAAAAAGGAACGCCGCTGTCTGAATGCGCGGAGAAGCTGGCAGATTTTGTCTCTGACAGCAGGGTGGTTTTGGAGATAGAAGAACTGTCAGAATTTTTGTCTGCACTGGATGGAGCTGCGCCTTGCAGTATTCTGCTCAACAAGGACCGGGGACAGAACTGCAGGAGTCTGGTCATTGACCCGGAGGGGACAAGGGAGTGCGGATATACCGAAAGGCTGCTAAAGAGCGCAGAACCTTTTCTGGGGAAGTATGATTTTAAAGTAAGGGTGTACCAGAACACGGATATCTCATATCTTGACAAAAAGCTCCAGGAGCATATCTGTCGTCAGCAGCCGCAGCTTGTCAGCGGGCTGGAGAGCTTATACGAAAAATATGGAAACTATGATATATTCCAATTTGATCGGATTGCGAAGGAGCTTGTATTCTATCTTGCCTGTATTCGATTTGTGCAGCGATATGAGGAGGCGGGCTTCTTTTTTACCATGCCGGTCTGTAACACATTGCAGGGTTCGGAGGTCAGGGATGCTTATGATATGACTCTGGGGATCAATCTGTACCGGAATAACAGGGGCTGCAGAGTCGTGCCGAACAATTACAGCTTTGATGAGAAAAAGAATGTCTTTATCCTGACAGGCGCCAATCAGGGCGGGAAGACTACCTTTATCAGAAGCGTCGGGCTGATCCAGTGCCTTGCGCAGGTGGGGATGTTCGTCCCCTGCAGAAGGGCATCCCTGAAGATGGCGGAACAGATACATACGCATTTCAGCAGGGAGGACGAAAGCGGCGCCTCTGTGGGCAGATTTGAGCAGGAGCTGCAGAGGATACATGAGATTCTGGCAAATCTGAAGGATGGAAGCATGATTCTGCTGAATGAGACTTTTACCAGCACCCAGAGGACTGTGGCAGTAGTTTTGTTAAGGAGGCTGCTGCAGGAAATGGACCGCAGGCATTGCTGCGGCGGGCTTGTGACACATTTTTATGAGGTGTGCGACGGACTGGAGGGAGACAGCTTTTACAGCCTTGTCACGGAGGTTGCGGGGGACGGGGAATCCAAGGAGCGCACCTATAGGATCAGGGAAGGGGAGTCTTTTCGGTATTCTTTTGCAAAGGATATCGCGGTCAAGTGCGGTGTCACCTATGAGGGGCTGATGGAGCGGTGCGGGCAGGACAGGAACTGAAAAACGGTTTCGGAAGGGAGGCGCCCCCGTAGGGGATTTAAGACGCCAC
The DNA here is from genome assembly GCA_948470905.1 of uncultured Lachnospiraceae bacterium. Classification (GTDB taxonomy): domain Bacteria; phylum Bacillota; class Clostridia; order Lachnospirales; family Lachnospiraceae; genus Acetatifactor. The sequence continues at coordinate 23,065 of CAOKQK010000037.1, forward strand.
ATCGTCAGAAATACCTTCCAGCCCAGGGGGCGTAGAAGTGCAGGGAGCGGAACGGTTCCCATAAACGGGAATTATGAATAGGAGGCGGCAGGGATGATATGGTTTGATTTACTGTATCCAAGCGAGGAAAAATGGGAACAGGGAAAAGCGGGTGGGAAGGTGAGTTCGTCCCTGGTGCATGACCTGCAGCTGGAAAGAATGGTGGAGGAGCATGTCCTGGACAGGGAAGAATTTGCGGGGCTCTGCCAGGAGCTGGAGCATCTTCCTGTGGACAGAGAGGTGATCCTGTTCCGGCAGGAAGTGCTTCAGGATCTCATACATAACCCTCACTTCCTGGACAAGTGCAGCGATTTCTGCAAAAGGCTGAAAAACAATGCCCCGACTAAAAGGGATATATACAATCCGTCTGATCCTGTCTATAAAAACCTGGAGGAGCATATTGGCGTCCTGGAGGCAAACTACCATGCCCTGTGTACGGCAAACCTGGGGGCGGATACGAAATTCCGGTCGGACGCCCTGGTACAGCTGGCGTATTTTATGGAAAATAATGAATATAAAGACCGGCTTCGGGAGATTATCGGGCTGCTGAAAGAGATATTGGAGGCAGGGGCGGTCAGATACCTGCCCGAATATACCTATGGACAGGTTATGGAGTCTGTGGTGATACAGGGACTTTCCAGGGAAAATACATATGTGATGAAGGAAAAGGGGCTCTTGAAGAAGACGGTGGTTGACAGGGATTATCTGATCCCGGCGGACAACATTATCCTGAGCAACAATATGGAGGAGATTTATTCCAAGACCATTGTCAGGCTATGCGACTTTGCGTCCAGATTGAACAGTACGATCGTAGGCGCCTTCCGGAGGATACAGAAGGAGATCCCTTATTATCGCGCGGGAATCCGTCTCTATGAAATGTATTGCGGGCGGGAGCTTTCGCCATGCCTGCCGCAGGTAGAGGAGGGATGCGGGGCGGGCATGGAATTTACGAATCTGTATCCGATTCACCTGCTGGCAAGGAAACCGGTCAGGGAGATACAGAGTAATTCTTATTCTAATAAAGAGGGAAGGATCGCCATTATCACAGGGCATAACAGCGGCGGAAAGACGACCTTCCTGCAGGCGGCAGGGACAGCGCAGATCATGATGCAGCTTGGCTTTTTTGTCCCGGCGGACTTTTATAAGGCGTCTGCCGCCCCGTTTATCTGCAGCCTGTATGCTGGCAGTGAAGACGCGGATACGATCTATGGCAAGCTGGAGCAGGAGCTGGTGGAGATCCGTGCTGCGTCTGGGATGATTAAGGAGGGCAGCCTTTTGCTGATGAACGAGATTTTTGCCACAACCTCTGAGAGAGAGGGCGCCGACATTGCGGCGGAGGTTCTGCATGCTTTTTCCCACACCTATTCCCATATGATATTTGTGACCCATTTAAAATGTCTGGCGGATATGGCGGAAGCTGGGAAGCTGACCCTGGCGGACGGGGAGCGGGCGGTGAATTATGTGACAGAGCGGGTTGCTGGTGCGGAGAGGACGGAAGGACCGGGACAGGTTCAAGGTGCGGAGAGGACGGAAGGACCGGAACAGGTTCAAGGTGTGGAGAGGACGGAAGGGTCGGGACAGGTTCAAGGTGTGGAACAGGCGGAAGGGACTGATGGGGGCAGCGAAAAGGTCAAAAAGACCTACCGTATTGTGAGGGGGCATCCTGAGGCAGGAATATTTGAAAGAGAATTGTTTGATAAGTATTTTGGGACGGCGCTTGGGAGCACATGGACGGATAATGGCATAACGGACGGCGGACATTGATCACGGCGGGCAGGTGAGCCAAAGCCTGCAGGACCTCGGCTCATTGCCCGCTTTTTTACTTTAACTTTACTTTACCATAATATGGTTATCCGGTTTTCAAACTTATCATAATTGCCGCTGCTGTAAGTCAATATGTTGTCCGGCATTACAAGGTATACGCAAGAGGGTGGCTGAATTATTACGGAATAGCGAGCATGAGAAACAACATAGACGACATCAATAAATGGCTCTATCACAGGATACGTATGTGCATATGGAAACAGTGGAAGAAACCGAAAACGAGGCTGCGAAATCTAAGGAGAGCGGGAGTGCCAAAGGATCTGGCATGGAAAGCGGCAATGAGCAGACGGGGCTATTGGTACACAACACATATAGTTGCCGTAAATAGGGCAATGACAAAAGAAAGACTGATAAACAGCGGCTTTTATGATTTAGCCGCGGCCTACCAGTCAGTGCGTGTCAACTATTGAAGGTGCCGTGTACCGAACGGTATGCACGGTGCTGTGAGAGGTTGGAAATTTCTCTGTCAGAGAAATTTCCTCCTACTCGATTCTTTGTGGGAACAAAGACACTGCTTGCGAAAGAGTGTACCCCATCCTCTGCGGCTCCTTTGTCCTCAGACCTCACCGAAATTTTCAATTTCTATTTGAAAAAAGTGTTTCACTGTTCCGTCACCCATGGTATAATAATCATCAAGCAGCTACGTTGGTCTAAACCCAGTTGAGATGAGGTGAGCACAGATGGGAATGAGTTATAAACCGCTATGGAAACTCCTGATTGACCGGGACTTAACAAAAGGCCAGTTGCGAGAGCTGCCAGGAATAAGTATAAGGCAGTTGGCGAAAATGGGAAAGGGCGAGGACGTGAGTACAGATGTTCTCCGCAAAATATGTGATGTCTTGGATTGTTCCCTAACCGACATCATTGTGATGACGCCGAACTAATCAATATACTCTGCACAAATTGCTATGATTATTATCAGGAGGAGGGTCTACTGATGCCAAAAACAATTACTGTAAAAGGGGTAGGCAGAGCGTCAACAAAACCGGATTATGTTGTGTTTTCCATGAACCTTGAATCTCGTGATATGGAGTATGGCAAGGCGATGGAACTGGCGGGTGAACACATCCAAAGTTTGAACGATGCACTATCGAAAGTCGGCTTTGAGAAGGATGCAGTCAAGACGACCAACTTCAATGTGCGTACTGACTATGATAGAGAACGCGACCAGCGCGGAAACTACAAACAGATTTTCAGAGGCTATGTTGTGACACACAGTTTGAAATTAGAGTTCGATTTTGATATGGGGCGGCTCTCTGAGGCACTTTCTGCCATAGCAGACTGCCTGTCCCATCCGCAGTTGTCCATAGCGTTCACCGTCAAAGACGCAACCGAGATCAATGAGAAGATGCTCCGTTCTGCCGCAGCTAACGCCCGGCGAAAAGCTGAAATTCTGTGTGAGGCTTCCGGCGTTTCTCTGGGTAGCCTGAGAGCGATAGATTATAACTGGGGCGAGTTAGACATTGTTTCACACACCAATTACAGTATGGCGGATGAATGTCTGGCAGCACCTATGATGGCAAAGTCCATCGAAATCGAACCGGAAGATATTGATGTGACCGATACGGCCACCTTTGTGTGGGAGATTGGGCAGGAGGAGACCTTATGAACAAACAACAGCTTGCGTCCCGGATCTGGGAATCCGCCAACCGGATGCGCTCCAAAATCGAGGCCAACGAGTACAAGGACTACATTCTTGGTTTTATTTTCTACAAGTTCCTGTCGGACAAGGAGGTCAAGTACCTCCGGGAGAACGACTGGACGGACGAGTATCTCCCGGAGTTGACCGAGGAGGATGCTGAAACGGTGGAGAGCATCCAGAAAAACCTGGGCTACTTCATCTCCTATGAAAACCTGTTCTCCACCTGGATTGCCAAAGGCAGCGATTTCTCGGCGGAGAATGTGACCGATGCCTTGTCCGCGTTCAGCCGCCTGATTAACCCGTCCCACAAGAAAGTGTTTGACAACATTTTTGCGACCCTTCAAACGGGGCTTTCCAAGTTGGGTGAGACCTCCGGGGCCAGGACGAAAGCCATTCGGGGACTGATCTACCTCATCAAAGATATTCCCATGGACGGCAAACAGGACTACGATGTTCTTGGCTTTATCTATGAATACCTCATCAGTAATTTTGCCGCCAATGCGGGGAAGAAGGCCGGAGAGTTCTACACGCCGCACGAAGTCTCCCTCCTGATGAGCGAGATTGTGGCCCATCACCTGAGAGGGCGCACGGAGATCAAAATCTATGACCCCACCAGCGGCTCCGGTTCCCTGCTCATCAATATCGGTAAATGCGTGGCGCGGTACATGGGCAACGGCGACCACATCATGTACTACGCCCAGGAACTGAAAGAGAACACCTACAACCTGACCCGGATGAACCTTGTCATGCGCGGCATTCTGCCGGACAACATCGTCACCCGCAATGGCGACACGCTGGAGGAGGACTGGCCGTACTTTGACGAGAACGACCCAATACATACTTACAATCCGCTCTATGTGGATGCGGTCGTTTCCAATCCTCCCTACTCTCAGGCGTGGAACCCAGTGGACAAGGAGGCTGACCCCCGTTACGCCCGGGTCGGTGTCGCGCCGAAGGGAAAAGCCGACTACGCCTTTTTGCTCCATGACCTGTTCCACCTGAAAAGCGACGGCATTATGACCATCGTTCTCCCCCACGGCGTTCTGTTCCGGGGCGGCGAGGAAGGGACTATCCGCAAAAACCTCATTGAAAACAACAACATTGACGCGATCATCGGCCTGCCCGCTAACATCTTTTTCGGAACCGGCATTCCCACCATTATCATGGTTTTGCGGCAGGCGAGGGAAAACACAGATGTGCTGATCGTGGACGCCTCCAAAGGCTTTGCGAAACAGGGAAAGAATAATGTCCTGCGAGCCTGTGACATCAAACGGATTGTGGACGTGGTGACTACCCGCAGCAGTGTGGAGAAGTTTTCCAGATTGGTCAGCCGGGAGGAAATTCGCCGGAACGAGTACAATCTGAATATTCCCCGGTATGTGGACTCCTCGGAGAAGGCGGAGAGCTGGGACATTTACGCCTCCATGTTTGGTGGTATCCCTGACAGCGAGCTGGAGGAACTTCATCGGTATTGGGACGCTTTCCCCGACCTCCGGGATGCGCTGTTTGCCTCTGACAACGGAGCCTATTGCAGGCTGAATGTGCCGGACTTGGTTTCGGCTGTCCGGTATCATCCGTCCGTGACCGATTTCTTCTCCCGCTATGAAGGGACATTCCGTGACTTCCCGGATTTCCTTCGCCGGGAACTTCTGGACGGGATGCAGACACTCAACACCGCGCAGGAAGAAGCGACTTTGAGCGACGCGATTTTCTCCCGGCTGGAGGGTATCCCCCTTGTGGACCGCTACGGGGCCTACCAGCTTTTGGACGAGGTATGGAGCAAGATTGCGGTGGATTTGGAGATCATTCAGACAGAAGGCTTTGCCGCCGCCAAACAGGTTGACCCCAACATGGTCTCCAAGAAAAAGGACGGGCAGGATCAGGAGGTGCAGGACGGCTGGACCGGTCATGTGCTCCCCTTTGACCTGGTGCAGAAAGCCCTGTTGCCAGAGGCTCTGTCGGCATTGACCGCCCTGGAGACCCGCCTGTCCGAAATCTCCGGGGAATACGATGCGCTGCTGGAGGAGCTTTCCGAGGAAGATAAAGAGCTGGATTTTGTGGGCGACAGCAAGGACGCCTTTGTTGCCGCCGAAGTCAAGAAAGCGATTAAGGCGAAAGAAGTCGAGCCGCAGACGCTGGCAGTTCTGAAAAAAGTCGATGCACTCATAAACGAGGAGAAAACACTCCGAAAGCAGCTCAAAACCGATTCCGCCGCGCTCCATCTCAAAACGAAAGAGACCATCGAGACCCTTTCTGATGCGTCCGCCCTGGAGCTGTTGGCGCAAAAGTGGATCACCCCGCTGGTGGACAGCCTCCGATCCCTGCCGGACACGATCCTCGCCGACTTCACCGGCAAACTGGATGCCATCTGCAAGAAATACGAGACCACCTTTGCCCAGGTTGAGGAGGAAATTGCCGACACGGAACGGGAGCTGACCGCTCTGCTGGACGGGCTGACAGGCAGCGAGTTTGATATGCAGGGCCTTGCGGAGTTCCGCAAACTGCTGGGGGGTGAATAATATGCAGGAAAAGGCCAGTGTACCGGCTATCCGGTTCGCCGGTTTCACGGATGATTGGGAACAGCGGAAGTTGGGAGAGGTGATAAAAGCTGAACCTTTCAAGCAATATCTGAAAGAACCCGAAATTGATGGGAAATATGAAGTTGTACAGCAGGGTGATACTCCTATTCTCGGTTATGCAAATGGAAATCCATTTCAAGACTATGGAAATGTTGTGTTGTTTGGAGATCACACATTGTCACTTTTCAAACCCGAAATGCCTTTTTTTGTTGCAACTGATGGGATTCGCATTGTTTCAAGTATAAAAAAGATGGACAGAGATTATTTACATTGTCTTCTTGAACGGTACAAGCCAAAATCCGAGGGATATAAGAGATATTACTCTATTTTGACCGATTGCGGTTGCACTCTAACCAATGGTATCAGTGAACAGCGGCAAATCGGCACATTCTTCCGCCACCTCGTCCACCTTATCACCCTTCATCAGCGTAAGTTTTCACGCTTGTACAACATCAAGAAATCCATGCTGGAGCGGATGTTTCCCCGCGAGGGTGCTACTGTTCCCGAAATCCGGTTTGCGGGATTTACTGACGCTTGGGAACAGCGTAAGTTGGGGGACTTTGCTGATTTTTACAACGGGGACAGAAGTTCAAGGTATCCAAAGGACAGCGAATTGGTTACTGAGGGTGTACCGTTCATAAACGCTGGCGATTTGGTGAACGGCAGGGTAAAACTAGACACAGCAAATAGGATAACAAAAGCAAAATATGAGGAATTGTCTGGAGCAAAGATTAGACTTGGAGATATAATCTATTGCCTGCGAGGAACCCTTGGAAAGAACGCATTTGTCGATAATTTTGACTTTGGAACGGTAGCTTCATCACTTGTAGATATAAGACCGAAAGATATTGACGGGAAATATCTTTTTCATGTCCTGAACTCAGATATAGAATATAGGCAAAGAGTGGTTCATGATGAAGGTGCTGCACAGCCAAATTTATCTGCGAAGAACCTTTCTGAGTTTACAATTCCGGTGCCAGATAAGCAAGAACAAGAGCGGATTGCTTCGTTCCTTGACGACCTCGACCACCTCATCACCCTTCATCAGCGTGAGTTGGAACGGCTGCAAAACATCAAGAAATCCTGCCTTGAAAAAATGTTCGTTTGAGGTGGAAAGGAGGGCGCATGGCATTCACGAAAGAGGCCGAATTTGAGGCCGCATTGATTAGAATCCTGTCTGAACATGGCTGGGAAAAGGAAGTTTTGCATAATTATACGGAACAGCAGCTTGTTCAAAACTGGGCGGATATTTTGTTCCAGAACAACCGGGGGATTGACAGGCTGAACGACTATCCCCTGACTGGTGGCGAGATGCAGCAGATCCTGGAGCAGGTCGCCACCTTGCGGACGCCGCTGATGCTCAACGGGTTTATCAACGGCAAAACCGTCACCATCACGCGGGACAATCCGGAGGATACCCAGCACTTTGGCAAGGAAGTTTCGTTGAAAATTTATGACCGCCGGGAGATCGCAGCCGGACAGAGCCGCTATCAGATCGTTCAGCAGCCCCGGTTCCCCAGTAAGTCCAAACTGTTGCAGGACCGGCGGGGAGACCTGATGCTCCTGATCAACGGGATGCCGGTAATCCATATTGAGCTGAAAAAGAGCGGCGTTCCGGTCAGTCAGGCATGTAATCAGATTGAAAAGTACGCGGCGGAGGGCGTTTTTACCGGGCTTTTCTCTCTGGTACAGATTTTTGTTGCGATGAACCCGGAAGAAACGCTCTACTTTGCCAACCCCGGCCCGGAGGGCAAGTGGAACCCAGCGTTCTATTTCCACTGGGCGGACTTCAACAATAACCCCCTCAACGATTGGAAGATCATCGCTTCCACGCTGTTGTCCATCCCTATGGCGCACCAGCTGATCGGGTTTTACACGGTGGCCGACGGCACGGACGGCGTGTTGAAGGTGATGCGCAGCTATCAGTATTATGCCGCTAACAAGATTTCTGACCGAGTGTCCAAGACGAAGTGGGAGAATGGGGGCCAGCGGGGCGGCTTTATCTGGCATACTACCGGCTCCGGCAAGACCATGACCAGCTTTAAGTCAGCGCAGTTGATTGCAGGCTCCAAGGATGCGGACAAAGTTGTTTTCCTGATCGACCGCATCGAGCTGGGAACCCAGAGCCTGAAGGAGTACCGTGGCTTTGCCGAGGCAAGCGAGGAAATTCAGGCAACGGAAAACACCCATGTTCTGATTGGGAAGCTGAAAAGTCCCAACCCAGCAGACACGTTGATCGTGACCTCCATCCAGAAGATGAGCAATATCCGGGAGGACCCGGAGACCCCCTTGAACGCCGCCGACCTCGCCTTGATCCAGTCCAAACGGATCGTGTTCATCGTGGATGAGTGCCACCGGTCCGTGTTCGGCGAGAACATGATGCCGCGTATTAAAGAGACTTTCCCACGGGCGATCTTCTTTGGTTTCTCCGGGACGCCTATTCAGGATGAAAATCAGAAGAAAGGCAGCATAACGGCAACTATTTTCGGCGATGAACTGCACAGGTACAGCATCGCCGATGGCATCCGGGACGGGAACGTGCTGGGGTTTGACCCGTACAAAGTGCTGACTTTCAAGGATTCGGACTTGCGGGAAGTTGTGGCATTGGAAAAAGCAAAGGCTGATACTGTGGCGGAGGCTATCGCCGACCCGAAGAAAAGCAAGGTCTATTATGAGTTTATGATGCAACGGCCAATGGCAGGAAAAATCACGACTGACCCGGATACCAGGGCGAAAGGAATTGAGGATTACCTGCCCAACAGCCAGTATGATGATAATCCCATTCACCACAGTATGGTCGTTCAGGATATTCGGGATAACTGGTTGACTTTGAGCCACATGGGGAAGTTCCATGCCATCTTTGCCACCTCCAGTATCCCGGAGGCCATACAGTATTACCGCCAGATCAAGGCGGAAATCCCGGCTATGAAGGTGACGGTCCTGTTTGACCCAAGTATTGACAACAACGGGAACGGTCTCGCCAAGGAGGACGGCCTGACGGAGATCATACTGGACTACAATCAGCGATACGGACAGGATTTCAAAATTGCCACATTTGCCAAGATGAAGAAGGACATCTCCGCAAGGCTGGCGCATAAGCGGCCCTATGAGCGTATTGAGACTACCCCAGAACAGCAAATTGATTTGCTGATCGTAGTTGACCAGATGTTGACAGGTTTTGATTCCAAGTGGATAAACACCCTATATATGGACAAGGTTTTGCAGTACGAGAACATCATTCAGGCATTTTCCCGCACAAATCGCCTCTTTGGGCCGGAAAAGCCCTTTGGAACGATCCGCTACTACCGGAAACCCCACACGATGGAGCGTCTGGTGGAGGCGGCAGTCAAGCTGTACTCCGGCGATAAGCCCCTTGGGCTGTTCGCAGAGCGGTTGGACAAGAATCTGGAGGGAATGAACTTCGTTTTTGCTCAAATCAAGGACCTGTTTGAACAGGCCGGGGTAGAAAACTTCACCCGTCTGCCCGATGAGACGATTGAGCGGAAGAAATTTGCGGACCTGTTCAAGGCGTTCAACGACTATTTGGAGGCCGCAAAGGTTCAAGGTTTCACCTGGAAACGCCTTGTCTACGACAGCGCACCCGATTCAGACCGGAGTTACCATATTGAAGTCGCGCTGGATGAGGTCGTTTTCAAAATCCTTGCCCAGCGGTATAAAGAGCTGTTTGAGCCGGGAGGCGGCGCCGGTGGCGGCGATGGTGACGTTCCATACGATATTTCTGGTTATCTGATTGCGATTGATACCGAGAAGATCGACGTGGACTACATGAACTCCCGGTTTGAAAAATACATGAAGGTGCTTCACCAGCAGGGTGCTGGAGCGGATGCAATTTCCCAGGCCGAGAATGAGCTGCACAAAACCTTTGCATCTCTAACCCGTGAGGAGCAGAAGTTTGCTAATATTTTTCTGCATGATATTCAAAGCGGAGATATTGAGCCAGAGGAGGGAAAGACCTTCCGCGACTACGTTACCGAGTATCTCTCCCGGGCAAAGGACGACCAGGTTCATCGAGTGGCCGTGGTACTGGGCCTTGACGAAGAAAAGCTCCGGGAAATGATGGCGCTGCACACGACTGACGCAAATATCAATGAGTTTGGGAGGTTTGATGCACTAAAGGCTACGGTAGACAAACAAAAGGCAAAAGCATACTTTGAGGCGATTGAGGACAATCGTATCATCCCACCAAAGGTTCCGATGAAAATTGATAAACTGTTGCGTGACTTTATTTTGCGGGGTGGATTTGATATTGATATGCCGGACACAGATGCTTAAAAAAATCGTGACTGACTTATTAACGCCAAGAGCCGGGGATTTACCTCGGCTCTTGGTTATTTTCTTGGGAACAGCGTAAGTTGGGGGAAATCGGGAAGTGTCAGTCTGGAGTTGGGTTTTCTACTATTGGAATTATGGTCGTCAGAAAGGACATTCTGGAACCGCCATTCTTATTAAAGAGGCGCCTATCAGTGTGACAGGCGGTTTTACAGGTGAGTTTAAGGACCACGAGGGCAGAATCCAAACCGCCGAGTTCCCTAAAGTATATATCGTCAATGTGTATGTGCCTAATTTACAAAAGAATTTGAACCGACATGATTACCGCATTGTGTGGTAAAATTATTATCTGTCGATGACTGCAGAAGTAGACGGAGGCATTTTGAGAAAAATCTTCTTCTCTCAAAATGCCTCCTAAATTTTTAGGCGAAAATATCCTTGACAAATCCCGTCTTGGTTCTCAATGCTCACGGATTCCCCGGC
>CAOKQK010000038.1 GCA_948470905.1 uncultured Lachnospiraceae bacterium
GTGAGAGGGCGGCGTCTTGACCGCTTGACCAATTAGCCATCACTATTTTGTGCCTGCAGTGATGTATCACCCGCATTGCTTTTTTATAATACAACAGATTTCTGGAAAATGCAAGTGTTTTTTTGAAAAAAATGAAAAAAATTTTTGAGGGCTTTCCAGTGTGTTATTTTCCTGAAAAATTTATAAAAAACTTGCACCTCCGAATAATTTAGTGTATAGTGGTTCACGATTAGTTTGCGAGAGGATATTCGTGTCTGTTTCCGCAGGCGGTTAGAGGAGAAATAAAGAGGGATCAAAATGGCTAAGTATCTGGTAATTGTGGAGTCACCATCGAAAATTAAGACTATCAAGAAGTTTCTGGGGAGTCAGTATGAGGTTGCGGCGAGCAACGGGCATGTGAGGGATCTGCCCAAGAGCGCGCTGGGGATTGACGTTGAACATGATTATGAACCAAAGTATATAACCATCAGGGGAAAGGGCGATATCCTTGCGAACCTGCGCAGGGAGGTGAAAAAGGCGGAGAAAATTTATCTTGCAACCGACCCTGATAGAGAGGGAGAGGCAATCTCCTGGCATCTGATGGCGGCGCTGAAGCTGGAAAATATGGAAGACAAGAAGGTATACCGCATCACTTTTAACGAGATCACGAAAAAGGCGGTGAAGGATTCCTTCAAAAATGCCAGGGAGCTTGACATGAACCTGGTGAATGCCCAGCAGGCGCGCCGTATGCTGGACCGGATGGTGGGCTACCGCATATCGCCCCTTCTGTGGAAGAAGATCAAGAGGGGACTGAGCGCGGGGCGGGTGCAGTCGGTGGCGCTGCGTCTCATCTGTGACAGGGAGGACGAGATCAATGCGTTCGTGCCGGAAGAATACTGGACGCTGGAGGCGAACCTGAGCGTGAAGGGGGAGAAGAAGCCCATCTGCGCCAAATATTATGGGACGGTATCGGAGAAGAAGGCCATCGGGAATAAAGAGCAGGTGCAGGAGATCATGGATTCCTTAAAGGAGGAGAAATTCTCTGTTAAGGAAGTAAAGCGGGGGGAGCGGGTTAAGAAGGCGCCTCAGGCGTTTACCACATCCACCCTCCAGCAGGAGGCCAGCAAGGTGCTGAATTTCTCCACGCAGAAGACCATGCGCCTGGCGCAGCAGCTTTATGAGGGCGTGGATATCAAGGGGGAGGGGACTGTGGCTCTGATCACCTACCTGCGTACCGATTCCACCCGTGTCTCTGAGGAAGCGGCAAAGGCCGCGGAGGATTATATCGGCGCCAACTATGGGGCTGAGTATCAGATGACAGTTTCAGCTGAGAAAAAAAGCGGGCATAAGATCCAGGATGCCCATGAAGCGATCCGGCCCACGGAGATAGAGAGGATTCCCGTGTCCTTAAAGGATGAACTGCCAAGAGATCTGTACCGGCTGTACCAGCTGATCTGGAAAAGGTTTGTGGCAAGCCGCATGAGCGGGGCGAAGTATGAGACGACTTCTGTGAAGATCAGGGCGGGAGAGCATATTTTCACGGTGTCCGCATCCGCCCTTAAGTTTGACGGGTACTTAAGTGTGTACAGTTCCGAGGATGATAAGGAAGAGGTTAATACCCTGACGGGGAAGCTTGGCGGGGACAGCGAGCTTGCTTTTATTTCATTTGATCCCAGGCAGCATTTTACCCAGCCTCCTGCTCATTACACGGAGGCGGCCATGGTGAAGGAGCTGGAGGAGCTGGGGATCGGGCGTCCAAGCACTTACGCCGCCACGATCACCACGATCCTTGCCAGGCGCTATGTGGTAAAGGAGAATAAGAACCTTTATGTGACAGAGCTGGGGGAAGTGGTCAACAATATGATGAAGGAAGCATTTCCCAGTATTGTGGATGTGAACTTCACGGCGAATATGGAGGCTTTGCTGGACGGTGTTGAGGAGGGCAGCGTAAAGTGGAAGACGGTGGTGGAGAATTTCTACCCGGATCTGGACGATGCCGTGAATCTGGCGGAGCAGGAGCTGTCCAAGATCACCATCGCGGACGAGGTCAGTGATGAGGTCTGTGAGCTCTGCGGAAGGCAGATGGTGATCAAGTACGGTCCCCACGGGAGGTTTCTGGCATGTCCCGGGTTCCCGGAGTGCCGCAACACCAAGCCGTATTATGAGAAGATCGGCGTGCCCTGTCCCAAGTGCGGCAAGGATATTGTGCTGAAAAAGACCAAAAAAGGACGGAAGTACTATGGATGCATTGATAATCCGGACTGTGACTTCATGGTATGGCAGAAGCCTTCCGGACAGAATTGTCCCAAGTGCGGGGAGCCGCTTTTGATCAAGGGCAGCAGACTTGTATGTGCCAATGGCCAGTGTGGGTATGCATGTGTGTCGGAATTGTCTCAAAAATTGTAAAAAAAAGACAAAGTTACGCAAATTATACATTGTAATCTGATATTTTATGTGATAAAATAGATGATGATAACGGTTCAGCCTTCCGGCATCGCTGGGGTCATGTCGGCGCAGGCGTTGGAGAAGCACAGGCGGAGGGGCATGTATGAGTAGTGTACAGCTTTTGGATAAGACCAGGAAAATTGGGAAACTTCTGCATAATAATAATTCCAGCAAGGTAGTGTTCAACGATATCTGCAGGGTCATGCGGGAGATTATTTTTTCCAATGTCCTGGTGATCAGCCGCAAGGGGAAGGTACTGGGAGTCGGCAGGGCAGAGGGAATCGAGCCGATCTGCGAGCTCATGGATGAGACCGTGGGAGGGTTTGTGGATCCTGCACTGAATGAAAGGCTGCTGGGAGTGCTCTCCACCAAGGAGAATGTCAATCTGGAGACGCTTGGCTTTGAGGGCGCCGACATCAGGAAGCTTCAGGCGATCATCACTCCCATAGAGATCGCGGGGGAGCGTCTGGGGACACTTTTCATCTATAAGAGTGACGCTCAGTATGATATTGATGATATCATACTCTGTGAGTACGGGGCTACCGTGGTGGGGCTGGAGATGCTGCGCGCGGTGAACGAGGAGAACGCGGAGGAAAGCCGTAAGGTGGCAGTGGTGAAGTCCGCCATCAACACGCTGTCCTTCTCGGAGATGGAAGCGATCATCCATATTTTTGACGAGCTGGGCGGCATGGAGGGCATCCTGGTGGCGAGCAAGATTGCGGACAGGGTTGGCATCACGCGTTCTGTCATTGTCAACGCGCTGCGGAAATTTGAGAGCGCCGGGGTCATCGAGTCCAGGTCTTCCGGGATGAAGGGAACCTATATCAAGGTTTTGAATGATGTGGTCTTTGACGAGATAGAGGAGCTGAAGCGTCAGAGCCAGAATAAATGAAGTATGAAATAGAAACAGCATGAAAATTGAATAGCGGTGGATGCAAAAGGATTTGCGTTTGTCCATGGACCAGGAGAGGCTCCTGAGGATAAAAACAGTAAGGGATTATTGAACAGGCAATAATTCCCTTTGTTTTTTTGGGGCTGTGCCATGGTACGGTTATTCCGTTATTTTGCAGGGTTTATTATTGCATCGACTTATAAAAAAAGCATGTGTTTTATTTTTTTTAGAGAAAAGAGTAGATTTTCTATTGTTTTTTTGCCGGAATGAATTTATAATAGAAAAGAATGGGGTGCGTTGCATGCCTTGTTTTTACATGCTGAAAAGGGAAAGTTTGGATGTTACGTTCAAATTTTGAGATCATGTCTGCGGAAGCGGACGGGGAGGTATAAAGTATGTTTCAGTCAAATGTGTTCGACTATATCAATGTGCTGGACAGGGCGGCTGATGCCAGCTGGCTTAGGAATCAGGCGATTACCAACAATATTTCCAATGTAGACACTCCCGGCTATAAGAGGCAGGATGTGGCTTTTGAGGAGGTGCTCGAAAAGGCTTTGGGAAGGAACCGGTATGAGTCTATGGATTCCAAGGTGGGTTCCATCCAGGAGGGCAGGCTCCATCGTTTGTCTCCGGTGGTATACAGGGATTATGAGGGGTTTTCCTACCGCCTGGACAAAAACAATGTGGATATTGAGAATGAGAATGTGATGCTCGCTGAGAACCAGTTAAAGTATCAGGGACTGGTCAACAGCATCAGCCAGGACTTTATGAACTTAAAGGCTGTCCTTAAGTAAGGACGGCACCATCGGGGCGGGAACTTTATTAAGGAGTCATATTTAAGGATGAGAGGAGATAAGATATGAGTATGTTTTCAGCTTTTAATATCAGTGCCACGGGCATGACGGCACAGAGATACAGAATGGATATTATTTCGCAGAATGTGGCAAACGCCAGCACCACGCGGACCGCAGACGGCACTCCCTACCGGAGGCAGATCGTCAGCTTCGAGGAGAAGCCGGGGCAGACGTCTTTCAGCCATGTCCTGGGGAAGGCGGCTTACAGCCATGGGTACTCGGGGAACGGGGTCAAGGTTTCCGGCGTATTTGAGGATCATAAGACAGAGATGAATATGGTCTATGACCCTTCCCATCCCGACGCGGACGAGGACGGGTATGTGGCTTATCCCAATGTGAACATTATCACGGAAATGACCAACATGATTGATGCCAGCCGTGCTTATGAGGCCAATTCCACGGCTTTCAGCGCCAGCAAGTCCATGGCCCTTAACGGGTTGCAGATCGGGCAGTAGCGGGCGGCAGGCTGATGCGGGATTAAGAAGAAAGATTAATTGAGACAGGAACTCTGCCGTCCAAAACAGCAGGCGGCAGGATAAACAGGGATGCGCACGGCCGCAGGCGGGAGCTGACTGCTCCGCAATAGGCGGATGGCGCAGCAAATATAGGACAGGAGATACATAGAAAATGGAGTATTCAACGATTACGAGCGTCTCCGGCATTTCGGGGATCCCCTCGGTGGAGAGGGTGTCCTCCCTGACGGGCGCGCTTGCTCCTAAAACGGAGAAGGCGGACGGGACGCTTTTCGATTCCTTTTTAAACGCGGCGATCGACAATATCAAGACTACAAACGGGTACCTCTCCGCATGGGAGAATGAGGAGATCAGATTTGCGCTTGGTGAGACAGAGAACACACATGACCTGACCATCGCCATGCAGAAGGCTTCCACGGCGCTGCAGTACACGGTGTCGATCCGTGACAGGCTGCTCGACGCTTATAAGGAGATCATGCAGATTCAGATTTAAATTTTCGACTTAGGGGAGAAGTACCATGGCTGAGAGGCTAAAAGGAGTATTAGGAAAAATACTGGAATGGTGGAATAAATTTACCAGTAAACAAAAGACGATCATCATTGCCATGGCGGCGGTGGTGATACTGACCCTGGCGATCATCATCTATGCCTTTTCCAGGCCGCAGTATGAGAGGCTTGGCACCTATGAGACCAGCAAGGAGTCAGCTGAGGTGATTTCCATATTGGATGCAAGCGGTATCGCGCACACGGAGTCACAGGATCTGAGTGTGGTTTATGTGGAGAAGGGAAACCTGTCCGCTGCCATATATGCGCTTGCGCAGGGAGGCTATAAGGCCGGCGCGCTGGAGTATAAGGATGTGGTGGATACGGGCATGTCGATCACATCGGCTGACAGGGCGAACATGGAGGCACTCTGGATCGCAAGGCGGATTGAAGAAATCCTGGGTGAGCTGGAATCGGTGAAGGGCGTCAAGGCTATGGTGACGCGTCCCAAAGATTTCGGGACTCTGTACGCCCAGCAGGAGGAGACATCCGTATCTGTGACATTGACCTTGAAGGAGCCCCTCACATCCGCGCAGTCGGCAGCCATGGCGAGGAATGTGGCGGTGATGGTGGGCAACAAGACCACGGCGAATATTGCCATATGGGATCAGGATGCTAATCTTCTGTTTGCCGGAGGGGATGACTTCAGTGAGTCCGGCATCGCAAGCTCCATGCAGGAGCTTCAGGAGCAGATGCAGTCCATGGTGGCCAACGAAGTGAAAAAGGTGCTTTTGGGAACACAGCAGTTTGACCTCATCTCCGTTTCCAGCCATCTGAACATGGATTTCTCGTCCTATGAGAGGGCGACAAAGGAATATTATGGGAATGGGACGGACAACACCGGCATGGTACAGCGCCAGGATACTTTCAGCCAGGAGAGCACCGGCAGCCTGGGCGGGATCCCGGGAACGGATTCCAATGGAGGGGATCTGACGGACTATGTCTATTCCGATTATAACAACAGCCAGTCCAGCCAGGAGGAGAAGTCTACAGATTATGCACTTAATCAGTTTGACGAATACATAAAGCGTGCGGCGGGCACGTCGGTGGATTACAACAATTCCTCCCTTGCCATCTCCATGATAACCGTCAGAGAGTATCATGAGGAGAATGCAAAGGCCCAGGGACTGCTGGACGGGATCACATGGGAGCAGTTCAAGGAAGAAAACCGTGCGGATGTCAGGCAGACGGTTGATGAGGAGTTTTATCAGATGGCTGCCCATGCCACGGGCATCAGCAGGAACAACATCACGATCATTGCCTACGAGCATCCCATCTTCTGGGATAAAGAGGGAATGGATATCAGCGCTACGGATGTGCTGAGTATCGTGATGATCGTCCTGATCCTGGCACTGCTGGGATTTGTCGTGCTGCGCAGTATGGCAGGCAGGAAGGAAAACGTGGAGGAGGAAGAAGAACTGTCAGTGGAAGATATGCTGCAGTCCACGCCTGAGGAGGTTCTTGAGGATATTGATGTGGAGGCAAAATCTGAGACACGCAGGCTGATAGAGAAGTTTGTAGATGAGAATCCGGAGGCGGCGGCAAATCTGCTGAGAAACTGGCTGAACGACGACTGGGGCTAGTACTCCGTATCCGGAGTACTGGTGTGGCGGTTTCTCAGCCTGAGGCTCAAAGCCATAAAGATTTTGGGAGTAGTTAAAAAGAGGGAAAGAGGTAGAACGTTATGCCCAAAGGCGCACAGAAGGAAGATGGGATCAGAGGGATACAAAAGGCGGCTATTTTGCTTATTTCGCTGGGACCGGAGAGGGCTGCCGGTATATTCAAGCACTTAAAGGAGGAGGAGATTGAGGAGCTGACGCTGGAAATTGCCAATACCAGGAGTGTGACGCCCCAGGTGAAGGATGAGGTCATCAACGAGTTTTATGAGATATGTCTGGCGCAGCAGTACATAGCGGAGGGCGGCATCGGCTACGCGAAGGATCTTTTGGAGAAGGCGATCGGAAACGAGAAGGCCATGGAGGTCATCAGCAAGCTGACGGCTTCCCTGCAGGTAAAGCCTTTCGAGTTCATCCGGAAGACGGATCCGTCACAGCTGATCAACTTTATCCAGGACGAACATCCTCAGACTATCGCGTTGATCCTGTCTTATCTTGCACCGGCACAGGCAGCGCTGATCGTCTCGGCACTGCCTCCCGACAGGCAGGCGGATGTGGCGAGGCGTATCGCTGTCATGGACCGGACCAGTCCCGATGTCATCAAGGAGGTGGAGAAGGTGTTGGAATCCAAGCTTACCAACCTGGTGAACCAGGATTTCACAATCGTTGGCGGCGTGGACGCTGTGGTGGAGATCCTGAACACGGTGGACAGAGGTACAGAGCGCCATATCATGGAGACTCTGGAGATCGAGGAGCCGGAACTTGCCGACGAGATCAGAAAGAAGATGTTTGTGTTCGAAGATATCCTGCTTTTGGACGACAGGGCGATACAGCGAGTGCTGCGTGATGTTGACAATAATGATCTGGCAATCGCTCTCAAGAGCGCAAATGAGGAGGTGCAGAACGCTGTGTTCAACAACCTTTCCAAGCGTCTTGCGGTTATGATCAAGGAAGATATGGAATTCATGGGTCCTGTGCGTATGAAGGATGTGGAAGAAGCACAGCAGAAGATTGTAAATATCATAAGAAAGCTGGAGGATACCGGCGATATTGTAATCTCCAGAGGCGGAGGTGACGAGATCGTTGTCTAATAATCTGGTAAAACGAAGGATAATGATAGTGCCCAAGTCGGCGGAAGCGAGAGTGATCGACAGTAATGGGCAGATAGAAAGGCGCCTTGGGGATGTGCTGAAGATCAATCATCCTGAGGAAGGATTTGTGGCGGGCCTTGCCGCAGAGGTGCTGGATGTAGGTGAGGAAGACGCATCCGGGAACGTTATCAAGGCGAAGGAAGATGAGGATCCCAGGAGCATTCTGGAGAGGGCAAAGAGCGAAGCAGAGGCAATTCTGGAGAAAGCCCAGGCGGAGGCGGAGGAGATTCTCGAAGAAGCGAGGGAACAGGCGGAAGCGGAGAAGGGGCAGGTGCTGCAGAGCGCCAGGAACCAGGGCTATCAGGAAGGGCAGGCTAAGGCCCAGGCGGAAGGCGAGGTGCTCCGGCAGGAGCTGCGCAATAAGGAGAAGGCGCTGGAGGAGGAATATCAGCGGACCATCGACGTCCTGGAGCCGCAGTTCGTGGATACGATCACGGCGATTTACGAGCATATTTTTGGTGTGGAGCTTGTCTCTTACAAAGAAGTCCTGTCATATCTGATATCCTCCACTCTCAGGGGACAGGAGGGCGGCCATGAGTTCATCATACATGTCTCCAGGGAAGATTATCCTTATGTGAGCGTACAGAAAAGGCAGATACTTGCGGGATCAGTGTCCTCGAACAGCAACGTGGATGTGGTGGAGGACCTGACTCTCAGTAAAAATGAGTGCATGATTGAGACGGAGAGCGGCATCTTTGACTGCGGGCTGGGTACCCAGCTGGAGGAATTGAAAAGTAAACTGATGCTGCTGGCATGGTCCAAGGAGGAGTGAACACTTGGAGGCGCTTGCTGTTAATTTCAAAAAATATAATAGAATATCTGATATGACCTTTTACAGGAAGCTGGGAAAGGTCGTCAATGTGGTGGGGCTCACCGTTGAGTCCCTGGGTCCCGATGCAAAGCTGGGGGACCTGTGCCGCATTATCCCAAAGAATGAAGAAGAACCGCCCATCAGTGCCGAGGTAGTGGGCTTTAGGGACAAGAAGACCCTGCTCATGCCCTATGATTCCACAGATGGGATCGGATTGGGCTGTATCGTGGAGAACACAGGCGCGCCCCTGCGGGTGGAGGTCAGCGATGAACTGCTGGGCAAGACCCTGGACGGGCTGGGAAGGCCTGTGGACGGGCAGGTGATACATGGGCTGCCCTATTCTGTGGAGGCGTCGCCTCCGGATCCCATGAGCAGGAAGATTATCGACGAGGTATTGACTCTTGGAGTCAAAGCTGTAGACGGAATGATGACCATCGGCAAGGGACAGCGTATCGGCATTTTTGCCGGTTCCGGCGTGGGAAAATCTACCCTGATGGGTATGTTTGCGAGGAATACAAAGGCGGACATCAATGTCATCGCCCTCATAGGAGAGCGCGGCAGAGAGGTTCGGGAATTTATAGAGAGAGACCTGGGGGAGGAAGGCATGAAACGGTCTGTGGTGGTGGTCGCCACTTCGGACAGACCTGCCCTGGAGAGGAACAAGGCGGCGAAGGCGGCAACTGCCATTGCGGAATATTTCAGGGACCAGGGTAAGGATGTGCTTTTGATGATGGATTCCCTGACGCGTTTTTCCATGGCCCAGAGGGAGATCGGGCTTGCCAGCGGCGAGCCTCCTGTGAGCAGGGGGTATCCACCCAGCGTATATTCCGAGATGCCGAAGCTTTTGGAGAGGGCAGGGTGTGCCTCTAAGGGGTCTATTACGGGCCTGTACACGGTGCTGGTGGACGGGGATGACTTTAATGAGCCCATAACCGATACGGCGCGCAGCATCCTGGATGGGCATATCATGCTGGACAGAAAGCTGGGGCATAAGAATCATTATCCTGCTATTGATATCCTGCAGAGCATTTCCAGATGTATGAGCCAGATTGCGAAAAGGGAGCACAAGCAGGCGGCCAGCAGATTAAAGACTGTCCTTGCCACCTACAACGAGGCGGAGGACCTGATCAATATTGGCGCCTACAAGAGCGGGAGCAACCCTTCTATAGATTACGCGATTTCCAAGATTGACGCGGTGAATAAATATCTGTGTCAGGATGTGGATGAGAAATTTGATTTTGAGGACAGCGTGAACATGCTGCAGGAGCTTTTTACAGAATAAATGCTGTAGGGGACTTGCAGCGCCGGCGCCGGAAAAGCATATTTTGTAAAGGGCATTTGGAGAGTGACGGAAGATGGCGAGATTTCGATATTCCATGCAGAGTATCCTGGACATCAAGCTCAAGCTGGAGACTCAGGCGAAGCAGGAGTTTTCCACCGCCCATGCCGTGCTGGACGCGGAGGAGGAGAAGCTGGGCATTCTGTGTGACAGAAAAGCCGGCTATGAGCGGCAGGGCAGGGAGCTGCGACAGGGTACCTTAAGGATCATGGATATTAAGGAGAACAAGACGGCGGTCCGCTGTCTGGAGAATTATATTGCAGATCAGCAGCTCTGCGTAAAGCGGGCTGAGGACGAACTGGAGAAGGCGAGGCAGAAGCTGACAGAGGTCATGATGGAGCGCAAGACCCATGAGAAGCTGAAGGAAAAGTCCTTTGAACAGTTCTTGATGGATGAGAAGAAGCAGGAGAGCAAGGAAGTAGACGAACTGACGAGCTACACCTATGGGCAGCGCAGGAAAAAGGAAGCAGGGAGCAGTGTGTCTGCCAGTTAGGAGATAAAAGAGTATGGCAAAGGTTTTGAGTCCGGAGGCAGTGGCTGAGGAAGCGGAAAAGAAGCGTTTAAAAGAAGAAAGGCAGAAGCTCAAGAAGGAAAAGAAGGCACAGAAAAAGGAGGCCAAGCGCAGGGCAGACGAGATTTCAAGGGAGGAAGAAGCCTTTGATGAGGGCGGCAATGGCCTGGTGACAGTGGGCGCCACCATCCTGATCATCTTTTTGTGGCTGGCGGTCATCTGTGTCATTATAAAGCTGGATATCGGCGGTTTTGGCAGCACGGTGCTCACGCCTATTTTGAAGGATGTGCCTGTGGTAAAGCTGATCCTGCCTGGCTCCCATGTGACGGAGACCAACGATCCGGACCAGTATGGCGGCTATTCCAGCCTTCAGGAGGCAGTGGAATATATCAAACAGCTGGAACAGGAGCTGGAGCGCGTCCAGACTACGTCCAACACAAAGGATGCGGATCTGGAGGCACTGAAGGCGGAAAATGAACGCCTGAGGGAGTTTGAGAACAAGCAGCTGGAATTTATGCGTATTAAAAATGAGTTTTATGAAGAAGTCGTATATTCCGAGAAGGGTCCCGGCGCGGAGGAATACAGGAAATGGTATGAGTCCATGGATCCTACCACTGCGGATTTCCTGTATAAGCAGGTAGTCCAGCAGATGCAGGAGAGTGAGGAGATTCAGGCGTATGCCAAGGCATACGCGGCTATGAAGCCCAAACAGGCGGCAGCAATCTTTGAGGAGATGGAGGATGACCTGAACCGTGTGGCAAAGATACTGAATGCCATGAGCACCGATGAGCGAGGGGCGATTCTGGGCGCCATGAACGCCCAGGTGGCGGCAAAGCTGACAAAGATCATGGATCCGGACAGCTGAGGTTTTACCGGTTCTTTACCGATAAAATATATATAAAAATGATCAGGAAAGGAGGATGTGTATGACGAGTACAGCTGTTAAGAATGCGCAGGCGGTCATGGTAAACATAGTCCAGAACGCCGGAAAAAGCGCAAAAGGGGCAGCGGTGTCAGGCGGCGCTGATTTTCAGTCTGTCTGGAGCAACCAGATGGATAAAAGCGGGCAGAATGCAGTAAATGTCCAGAAAGAGCAGCCCGGTCAAAAGCAGCCCGGGGAACCGGTCAAGGATCATGGTGATGCCGGACAGGAGAAGCCGAAGGAAGCTGCGGAGGCTCTTAAGACGCCTGGAGACAGGGAGCAGCCGGCAAAGGCTGACGGGACATCCCGCAAACAGCCGGAGAATGCCGGGGAGTTGAGCCCGGAGGAGCTGGACGCCGCGATGGAGGTACTGGGTGCGGCTGCTGCAGAACTGATGCAGGAAGTTGCGGATATCTTTGGTATTTCGATGGAAGAACTTCGGGCGGCGATGGAAGAACTTGGGCTGGAGCCTGTGGACCTGCTGCAGACAGCAGGGCTGGGCGAGCTGGTCTTAAAGCTTGGCGGCGCGGAGGATTCTTTGACACTGCTTACCGACGAAGTGCTCTGCGGCAATTATAAGGCAGTCATGGAACAGATGACAGAGGTCCTGGGGCAGACCGCAGAGGAGCTGGGTGTTGAGCCAGAGCAGCTTGAGGCGCTTTTGAACGGGAGACCGGGATTGGCGGAGCCTCAGGAGAAGGTATCGGAAGGGGATAGGGCTGGTATGGAAATTTCCCCGGAGGATACGGCTGGCGAGAGGACTCCGGTGGAGAAGCCTTTTGAGAGGATTGTTTCCGAAGGAAGAGTCTCCGAAACCGGGGTCATGGAGGAAAAGGATTTCGGGGCAGGGGAGCCCAAGCAGCAGGAAAACGCCGGGAAAATCCCGGGTACTGTGGCGGATAACAGGCTGCAGGTCCAGGGTGCGGCAAATGAGACCGATGCCGCCCAGGACAAAAAAGGCGGTGAGAAGCAGTCCGGGAACGAGGCTGACGGCGGACAGCAGGGAAATCTCTTTGCACAGGAATTTAAAACGTTCCAGCCGGAGGCAGGCATACAGCAGGCCCAGGGGACAGCCCAGGGCGCGCAGTGGACTGCGGACACGCAGGACATCATGCGGCAGATCATGGATTACATGAAACTGCAGCTGAATGAGGACATGACAAATCTGGAGATGCAGCTTCATCCCGCAAGCCTGGGGACGATCCATATCCAGGTAGAGGCGAAGGGGGGCGTGATAACGGCAAACTTCATCGCACAGAACGAGGCTGTGAAGGCAGCCATTGAGAGCCAGATCGTCCAGCTTAAGGAGAATTTTGCGGAGCAGGGCGTCAAGGTAGAGGCAATCGAGGTCATGGTTCAGTCCCATGCTTTTGAGAGAAATCTCGACCAGGGACGGGAACATGGACAGAGCGGCCAGGAGCCGTCCAAGAGGGCCAGGGTCAGAAGGATTGACCTGAATGATATGTCCACCATGGAAGACATGGAGGAGGAAGACGCACTGGCGGCAGATATGCTGGCGGCAGGCGGCAGTACCGTGGACTACACGGCATAAAAATTTAAGAAAGGAGAATGTGTTATGGATGCTATGTTATTTGCACCCGTAGAGGATGGCAAGATTGTGGAGACTACTTCCCAGAATTCTCTGAAAAAGGCAACCGAGGGCAAAAATGGTATGGATAAGGATGCCTTTCTGCAGCTTCTGGTGGCACAGATGCAGTACCAGGATCCCCTGGAGCCTACGTCCAACACGGAGTACATCTCTCAGTATGCACAGTTCTCGCAGGTTGAACAGATCCAGAATATGGCGGCGAGTACCGATCTTGCAAGGGCAAGTTCGCTTGTGGGAGAGACAGTTTACATTAAGACAGTCACATCTGCAGGAAAACCGAGATATGTCGAGGGCAAGGTGGATTATGTGGTGTTTCAGAACAACAAGGCATATCTTTCCATCGATGAGTCGCTTTATTCTCTGGAAGATCTGGACAGCATTGTTGACCTTGAATATAAGAAGGCCTTTGACAAGGCGTACAGCTTTACCCTGTCGCTCAATCTGCTTCCGGGGGTCAATGCCATTGATATGTCTTATAAGGATAAGATGGAGAAGCTGATCGAGGTCTACGAGGGCATGAACGATTATGAAAAGAGCTTTCTCGCAGAGGATACCGTGGACAGATATAAGGCTTATGTGGAGAGATGGGAGCTGGTGAAGCTGGCTGCGGACGCAGTGGATAAGCCGCAGGGCGGCGGAAACACCTCCGGTAACGAGACAGAAGGGACCACAGGCGGCGGAAATACTTCCGGAAACGAGACGGAAGGGACCACGGGAAGCGGAAATACTTCCGGAAACGAGACGGAAGGGACCACGGGAAGCGGAAACACCTCCGGCAGCGGCACGGAAGGAGGCACTGCGGGAAGCGGCAGCACCACTTAAGAATCAACATAAAGGAGCATAGAAGGATGAATATACAAAATAAAAACTATCTTTCTATTGCACAGCTTACTGACCAGTATCTGGGCAAGGCGCAGAGGTCAGATACACGGGAGACCACGGAGGGTCTTTCCTTTCAGGATGTATTACAGCAGAAGGCACTGCAGGGCGCCGGCGGGCTGAAGTTTTCCAAGCATTGCATGGGAAGGCTTGCCGACCGTAATATAGAGCTGACAGGCAGCCAGCTGGAGAGACTGGAGAATGGGACGAAGAAGGCGGAGCAGAAGGGCATCAGGGATTCCCTGGTGATCGTAGACCAGCTTGCGTTCATCGTGAATGTCCCCAACCAAACGGTTGTCACCGCAATGGATAGCACAGAGACAGACGACAATATTTTCACAAACATCAACGGGGCGGTCATTATATAGCCGGACCCAAGCGGAGGTTATAGGTCCCCGAATGACGGAAGGGACTGCCGTTTCCCATTGATTCCGAAGCTTTTTTGTGATAAAAGCTTGATGATTGACAGGAGGAACAAAGCCTTATGATGAGATCACTTTTTTCTGGTGTGGCAGGGCTGAAAACGCACCAGACCAAGATGGACGTTATCGGTAACAATATTTCAAATGTAAACACAGTAGCTTACAAGACCAGCAGCATTGTCTTTGCTGACCTGATGAGCCAGACCACGCAGAGAGCCAGCGGCCCCAACGCGGACAACGGAACCGGCGGTCTGAATGCCAGGCAGATCGGTCTGGGCGTAAAGTCGGGCGCTATCAATATCAATATTACAGGGCAGGGGTCGGCACAGTCCACAGGGAATCCCTTCGATGTCATGATCGAGGGAGAGAATTTCTTTATTGTAAACAACGGAACACAGAACCTGTTCACCCGTGACGGTTCCTTTTATGTGGATGCTGCAGGCAACCTTGCCATGACCAGCACCGGTTACAATATCATGGGCTGGCAGTTTGACGAGGAGACCAATGCCATCAGGAAGGACACCGTGTCTGCGCTGCGCATCATGAGTGCCGCGAACATGACCTATCCCCCCGAGGCGACCACGCAGGGAAACATGTCAGGCATCATCGACAAGTTTGATCCGGATGTGACGAGTATCAACGGCAGAAGCGTGAACATGCAGTTCTATGACGCTCAGGGCTACAGTTATACGGCGAGGTTCGTGTTCAAGCAGTCGGATAATATACATGAGTACAGTGTGGAGCTGGAGAAGATCCTGAATGATGCTACAGGAGAGGAGATCAGCCTGGAGCCAAGAGATGGCGTGGCGACAAATTTCCAGATTTTCGGAAACGATGCCACTCAGACAAAGGCGGGCAAGGTAAACTTTAACTATAAGGACTATGAATGGGATGCCACAGGAACAGTACTGTCCCGCAAGGCTGTCACCGGAAACGTGGCTGTTGTAGATCTGAAAACCCTTGTGAACGGCGGCGCGCTGAAAGGCAGAAATGAATGGATCGATCAGAATGACCACTCTCTGGGGACTGTGCAGGATAAGCTGGACGAATTGGCGAAGGCATATGGCTATGAGGGCTCCACGGATGATTTCCTGAAGCTGATCTGTACTGTTTCGGATAATGCAGCGGCGAACCCTACGACGGAGCAGGTTTCCATAACGCAGATGATCATTAACAGTGCCGGAGGCGCGGTAAATAATTATCCTACGGAGCCTACCACCAATTACACCTCCCTGCCTACTTTCACAGGCGTGACCGATGATTCGGAGAGGAGCTTCGAGACTTCCGGGCGCAGCTTTACCGGCGTGAAGGTAAATTATGATCCTGCAAAGGGGTATTTTGCAGGAGTGAACGGACTTCCTACCCAGAACACCGCAACACTGAACCTGAGCGGTATCGGGGAGGGAAATTTCGAGAATATCGTCATTGATTTCGCGGAGACATCCGTACTTGATAATAAGGGCACCTGTACCATAGGCGCCACCAGCGGCGACTATGACGGACGGGGCATGGGGCGGCGCCTGGGCAAGATGACCGGTGTTGCCATCGAGACCAACGGCAGGATCATCGCAAGCTATGACAGCGGCGTGACCAAATGCCTTGGGCAGATTGCCACAGCAAACTTTGCAAACGCCTCCGGTCTTGAGAAGATGGGCGACAACCTGTATGGAGCTACATTGAACTCCGGCCAGTTCGACGGGATTGGCGTGGATATCACGGCAGGCGGCGGAAAGATGTCCACCGGCCAGCTGGAGATGAGTAATGTAGATCTGTCCTCTGAGTTTACCGAGATGATCACGACGCAGCGTGGCTTCCAGGCAAACAGCCGTATTATCACAGTGTCAGATTCACTGCTGGAAGAATTGACTAATCTAAAAAGATAATTTTTTTCTGGCATTATGAGGATATATGTGCTATACTAAGGGGACGGAAGATCTTCCGTCCCTTTGGAATATGCGCCTTGACAGTCCGGAGGCGTGCTGAAACATTCTGGAGGGGACAGGGATAGTATTAAATCGAGGGGATGGATCATGATTGAGGTGACGAAATTGAACGGCGTAAAAATTCTTGTGAATCCGCATTTGCTTGAAATAGTGGAAGAGACGCCGGATACGGTGATCACTTTGACCACCGGGAAAAAAATAATTGTAAAAGAAAGTAGACAAGAGATAAAAAATCTTGTAAAATCATATAGAAAGGATATTTTTGCGGAATAATGCAAAAGTACTAGGTGATTTTCGTGGATATAGCTTCTTTACTCGGTCTTATATTAGGTTTTGCAATGCTCATCTTTGGTATCTTCAGTTCTATTACCAAGAGCGGCGGTAGTTTTTCGGAGTACATAGATATTCCTTCATTCATTATTACATTCGGCGGTGCATTCACTGCGACGCTTACATCGCACAGCCTTCAGGACTATATCGGAGGTCTGAAGAGCTTTACACTGATCTTTAAGGCATCAAAGCTGAATACGGGGGAGATGATACAGAAGATTATCGACTTGTCCAACATAGCACGTAAGGAAGGCCTGCTTTCCCTTGAGGAAGCGGCCACAGACATGGACGAGCCGTTTTTGAAGAAGGGCATTCTGCTCGTGGTAGACGGCACGGATCCGGATCTGGTCCGGGCGATCATGGAGACAGAGCTGATCAGTATCGAGGGCAGACATAAGGGACGTATCGGATTTTGGGACACACTTGCTTCCATGGGTCCTGCCTGGGGTATGATCGGTACACTGGTAGGTCTGGTGGATATGCTTTATCACATGGAGGATCCCGGTGCGATCGGTCCCGCGATGGCAGTCGCGCTGATCACCACTCTGTATGGTTCACTGCTTGCAAACTGGATATGTATCCCGGTTTCCAATAAATTGAAAGCTGACAATGCTGAGGAGATGATGCTGAAGGAAGTTATGATCGAAGGACTGTTGTCTATCCAGGCAGGAGAAAATCCCCGAGTGATTGAGGAGAAGCTGAAATCCTTCCTCGCACCTAAGGACAGGGAGATTGCTGTCGATGAGAATGCGGGGGGTGAGGAGTAATGGCAAAGCGCAAGGAGGATGCGCCGCCTGCGGGTTCGCCGGCATGGATGGCTACCTTCTCTGACCTGATGAACCTGTTACTTTGCTTTTTCGTCATGTTGTTCTCCATGTCGACCATACAGGAAGACAAACTGGCGGCATTTGTGGCATCGATCAACAGTACGGTCAGTATTTTTGATGCAGGTGCTGCGGCGATCGGTGACGGCATACTTATCAGTAACGGCGTGAGTCAGCTGAACGAGCTTGACCAGTACATCAACAGTACCGGAAAGACTGCGGACAGCGAGAAGGAGGGCGAGGACTTTAACGAGTTCGACAGCTCGCCGGAAGCCATGGAGGAGAAGCTTGCCCAGGGGAAGCTGCAGCAGAATGAGGAGGTTTCTGAGAAGATAGAGGAAGCCCTCGCGGAGAGCCAGATCGGTGATGAGGTCGATGTAAGCTTCACGGCGCAGTATATCCAGCTGAGCATGAGCGGCGCGCTGCTGTTTGATTCCGGAAGCGCCGACGTTAAGGAGGAGTCGCTGGAGATACTTGAAAAGGTGGGGCGTATACTGGAGCGTTACAGCGACGGTTCAATAGAGATAGAGGGCCACACGGACAATGTCCCCCAGAACGGGGCAAGATACAGGAACAACGAGGAGTTGAGCGATGCCAGGGCGCGGGAAGTATTTTATTACCTGGAGGCAAACACGGCATTGAATCCCATGAACATCAAGCATTCGGGAATGGGAGACCGTGTGCCCGTGGCAGATAACTCCACGGAGGAGGGCAGGAGCCGGAACCGAAGGGTGGAGATCAGGATTATGAATCCGTCTCAAAATTAAAATAATGGCAAAAGAGGGGACTTTGAGCTATGAAAAAAAATCTGTTAAGTGTATTGATCTTAGTGCTGCTTGTGGTGAATATCATATTGTCGGTGGTCATGATGACCAGCGTTATCGGCACGAACAAGAAGACGGGCGAGCTGATTACCAGCATTGCTTCCGTGCTGAAGATTGAACTGTACAATCCCGGCGGCGTGGCAGTGACAGATGTGCCCATGTCGGACACAGAGATATACAACATTGCAAAACTGATGATCCCGGTCTCCAAGGGAGAAGGGAAACAGGGGTATGTCGTTTTTGACCTGGGCCTGCAGCAGAATATGAAGCACAAGGATTACAAGAAGCAGGGAGGTTCAGAGAAGCTGGCTTCCTATGAGAGTGCGGTGACGGATGCGGTCAATACTGTTGTTTCAAGGTATACGCAGGAGGAATTCCGGCAGGATGTGGAGGCAGTCAGGGAGGAGATCCTCAAGGCGATACAGGAGCTCTTTGGTTCCGACTTTATCTACAGAGTGTCTATCAGCAATATACAGTACTCATAAAGCCACACAGGTGAAAGAAGTAAAAGCCCTGTGTTAGGAGGTGAACTTGTGTGGGCGAGGTCCTTTCCCAAAATGAAATAGATAACCTGCTCGCGGCCCTGTCCGCGGGCGAGCTTGATGTAGACCAGATGCAGGGCAGCAGTGAAAAGAAAGTCAAGAATTATGACTTCAGCCGTCCTACTAAGTTTTCTAAGGAACATTTAAGAACACTGGAAATTATCTTTGAGCATTACGGCAGGCTGATCTCCAACAATCTTTCGGTATATCTCCGGAAGAATGTGCAGGTGACGGTGGCAAGTTCTGAGACGAACACCTTCAGCGAGTTTACGAATGCATTGTCCAGCCCGGTCATACTGGGAATCGTCAATTTTACACCGCTGAACGGGACGATCATCCTGGATCTGGCGACGAACTTAGGATATGCCATGCTGGACCGTGTGCTTGGAGGAAGCGGGCTCCCGCTGGATAAGAGCAGGGAGTTTTCTGAGATAGAAAGTACTATTATTGAAAAGATATTGATAATGTTTACCCAGCTCTTGAGGGATCCATGGAAAAATGTTATTGATATATCACCTCTCCTGTCGCGGCTGGAGACCAATCCACAGTTCGCTCAGGTGATTGCCCCCAACGACATGGTCGCGATCGTAACGCTGAACATGAAGATCGGGGAAGTTGAAGGCTTCATGAATATCTGTCTTCCTTTCTTTACACTGGAAGATATCATGGATAAGCTGAATACAAAATATTGGTTTTCCACCATGCAGGAGAATCATGATGAAAATTATGAATCATATATTGAATCACTGATTCGTAAGGTAGATATACCTATCAGGGCTGTGCTCGGAAAGAGTATCATCTCTGTCAATGATTTTATGAATCTTCAGGTCGGTGACTGCATCCGGCTGGATTCAAAAGTGGATGATGACATGAATGTGTATGTGGGGAACATCAGAAAGTTTACCGCATTGCCCGGCGCCGATAAAGACTCTTATGCTGTCCGGATTACATCGGTTATCAGAGAGGAGGAGTAAGTAATGGACGGAATGCTGTCTCAGGACGAAATTAATGCATTACTGAACGGCATGGACCTGTCGGAAGACGGGGCATCAGAGGATGGCGGTAGCGGGGGAGCCGCCGACGCATCAAGCAGTGAACCAGTAAAAAGTGTTGAGGAATATGGTGAACTTCTTACAGATGTGGAAAAGGATGCCATCGGAGAGGTGGCGAATATCAGCATGGGTTCTTCTGCGACCACGCTGTATTCCCTTGTGAACAGGAAGGTGAATATCACGACCCCTAAGGTCGAGATTGCCACCTGGAACACCCTGATGGGCGACTATGAGAGGCCCTGTGTTTTTATTCAGATAAAATATACCGTTGGTCTGGATGGAACCAATATGCTGGTGTTGAAGGAGCATGATGTAAAGGTCATCACCGACCTGATGATGGGCGGTGACGGAACCAACACAGACGGTGAGCTGGGGGAGCTGCACCTGAGTGCGATTTCTGAGGCCATGAACCAGATGATGGGGTCCGCGGCGACATCACTCTCTACCATGTTGAAGACGACGATTGACATCAGCCCGCCGGATTCTTCTCTGCTGGACCTGACACAGGTGAAGGATGGGGCGGAGATATCGCCGTTTTTGGGAGGGGCATTTGTAAAGATATCCTTCCGGATGCAGATTGATGAGCTGGTAGACAGTACGATCATGCAGCTGTATCCTGTAGACTTTGCGAAAAAGGTAGTTGACACCTTTATCAATACCCAGATAGGAGGCAGCGAGCCGGAAGCAGTTCCCGATACAGGTACCCAGGCAGGGATGGGAATGCCCCAGATGGGCATGGATCCCATGGCGCAGGCAGGTATATCCCAGGGCGGCATGAATCCTCAGATGATGGGCGGGATGCCCCAGGCAGGTATGGATGCCCAGATGATGGGCGGCATGAATCCCCAGATGATGGGTGGGATGCCCCAGGCAGGCATGAATCCCCAGATGATGGGCGGGATGCCCCAGGCAGGCATGAATCCTCAGATGATGGGTGGAATGCCCCAGGGCGGCATGAATCCCCAGATGATGGGCGGAATGCCTCAGATGGGCATGTATCCTATGGGAATGGTTCCTATGAACATGAATCCCATGGGCATGAATCCTCAGATGATGCAGAGTGTAAATGTCCAGCCTGCACAATTCCAGAATTTTGCCAATGATACCCAAGGGCTGGCAGGGCAGGAGAATATTGGACTGATCATGGATGTGCCCCTGGAGGTCACAGTAGAGCTTGGCCGGACAACCAAGTCGATTTCCGAAATCCTTAGCTTCACACCTGGCACGATCATAGAATTGGATAGAATTGCGGGTGAACCGATAGATGTATTAGTAAATGGAAAGTTTGTTGCCAAGGGAGAGGTAGTTGTTATTGAAGAAAGCTTCAGTATAAGAGTAACAGAAATTATCAAGTAGGAGGAAGGTTAAATGGCAAAGAATATTCTGGTATGTGATGATGCGGCATTCATGAGGATGATGATCAAGGATATCCTGACAAAGAACGGGTATACTGTCGCAGGGGAGGCAGAGAATGGCCTGAAGGCGGTTGAGAAGTATAAGGAATGTACGCCGGATCTGGTTTTGATGGACATTACCATGCCTGAAATGGATGGTATCCAGGCATTGAAGGAAATCAAGAAGAATGACCCGGCGGCAAAGATCATTATGTGTTCGGCAATGGGCCAGCAGGCTATGGTTATTGAGTCTATCCAGGCGGGAGCGAAGGACTTTATCGTAAAGCCATTCCAGGCGGAACGTGTGCTTGAGGCTGTAAAGAAGGTTGTTGGTTAATGGATTTGCTTTTGATCGGTAAATCAGACGGTTATGCTGAATTTATCACTGTGCTTCTGTTGTTTGTGTGTGTGCTGGCAGTGACTGCGCTGACCACAAGATGGATTGCAAACTATCAGAAACAGCAGGGTGTTGCTGGAAATGTGCAGGTCATAGAGTCTACACGTATTTCAAGCAACGCTTATATTCAAATCGTGCGGATAGGGGAAAAATACATGGTGATTGCAGTCTGTAAGGACACAGTCACTATGTTGGGGGAGATACCAGAGGAGCAGCTGAAGTCCGCAGGTACCGCACAGGGCTTCAGTTTCAGGCAGTTTCTTGACAAAGCTGTAAATAAGTCCGGAGGAACCCCGGAAGAACCAAAGGAAAACCAGTTACATGATGAAGAATAAGCTAAAAATAAAGCGAATAGCAGTAATGATATGCCTACTGGTCACGGTGGGCATATTGTGTATACAAAATTCCATGACAGTGTATGCTTCGGCTGACGGCGGTTCCCTGGGCGGGGTTCCGGGTGTTTCCAGTACAGTCAGTCCGCCCGAAGGGCTGGGCACGTCAAGCTCATCACCCGGCGGGTGGAGCATTACGTATAATGAGGGCAACGGGGAGCTGAACGGCACGCTGAGGATCCTGCTGATCCTGACGCTGATCTCCATAGCGCCCGCGTTGATCATAATGATGACTTCGTTTACCCGGATCATCATTGTGCTGCATTTTACCCGTACTGCGCTGAACACTCAGACAGCGCCGCCTAACCAGGTGCTGATCGGATTGGCTCTGATATTGACTTTCTTTATCATGGAGCCCACGTTCGCTCAGATCAATGAGCAGGCGTACCAGCCCTACCAGGCAGGTGAGATCAGCCAGGATGAGGCGCTGGAGAGGGCGATTGTCCCTTTGAGGGAGTTCATGTACCCCCAGACACAGCTAAAAGATGTGCAGATGTTCATGAACATAGCCGGCAAGACCTGGAGCGGGGAAAATGATGATATCCCCTTTTCCGTGTTGCTCCCCAGCTTCATGCTGAGTGAGTTAAGGATTGCTTTCTGGATAGGGTTTATGATATATATACCCTTTATTGTGATAGATATGGTGGTGGCATCCACACTGATGAGCATGGGTATGATGATGCTGCCGCCTACGACGATTTCCATGCCATTTAAGATCCTGCTCTTTGTCCTTGCAGACGGGTGGAGCCTGATCATTGAGAACCTGGTCAGGACGTTTTTCCCCATGTGACAGGCAGGTGAACGTGCGGATCCCTGCGGCGCTGCCTGGTCCCCGGTTTCCCGGGGGTGGGCATGGCGCTGAAACCTCCAGGGCTGCGGCATGGTTTTGGATTTCCCGCGGTTACGCAGCGGGCAGATGTATTTACGGAAAGGATGGTGTGAGAAATGACGACAGATGTTGTGGTGGATATTACGAAACAGACGCTGTTTTTGATCATCAAGACGGCGCTGCCCATGCTTCTGGTTTCTCTGTGTGTCGGCCTGGCAGTCAGTATTTTCCAGACGGTCACATCCATACAGGAGCAGACGCTTACCTTTGTGCCAAAGGTGCTGAGCATATTTTTTGCCATCATTATATTTGGCAACTGGATTATGACGTCCATTGTAGAATTCATGACGGAGCTGTGGTCGAGTTTTAACTATTATGTACACAGCTGACAGGAGCCGGGCGGATGGACAATCTTTCTTTTTCGATATACGATTTAGAATATTTCCTGTTGATATTTACAAGGATGTCCTGTTTTGTGTTTGTGGCTCCATTTTTCAGTATGAAAAACACGCCTGCGATAGTGCGCATAGGGATCAGTTTTTTTACCTCCATGCTCCTGTATCAGGCGCTTACGCCTTCTCAGGCGGTTGCATATGATACGGTCCTGGAGTACGCTGTTATTGTGATGAAGGAGGCTGTGGTAGGGCTGCTGATTGGTTTTGCGGCAAATATCTGTACCTCCATCGTTAATTTTGCGGGACATATCGCGGATATGGAAGTCGGACTGACCATGGTGACGCTGATGGATCCCACTACCCAGCAGAACTCCAGTATCACGGGAATTCTGTACCAATACACAGTGATGCTCCTGATGATCGCTACGGGGATGTACCGCTATCTTTTTGGGGCGATGGCAGACACTTATACATTGATCCCCATCAACGGTGCGGTTTTTTCGGCGAACTCGCTGCTGAATTCCATGATCACTTTCCTGAGTGATTATGTTGTCATCGGCTTTCGCATGATACTGCCGGTTTTCTGTACGATATTGCTGCTGAACGCCGTTCTGGGCGTTCTGGCAAAGGTAGCGCCGCAGCT
The DNA here is from genome assembly GCA_948470905.1 of uncultured Lachnospiraceae bacterium. Taxonomy (GTDB): domain Bacteria; phylum Bacillota; class Clostridia; order Lachnospirales; family Lachnospiraceae; genus Acetatifactor. The sequence continues at coordinate 24,012 of CAOKQK010000038.1, forward strand.
GAACATGTTTTCGGTAGGTATCCAGCTGAAGGTGCTGGTAGGCTTGTCAGTCCTTTTTTTTACTGCCAGCCTGCTGCCGGGAGTTGCCGATTTCGTTTTCCGTGAAATGAAGAAAATGATCACAGCCTTCCTGGAAGGCATGATGTAGGCGGAGTGGTATGATCCTGCGGGGGTTGATTCTGATAGAAGGTATGACATGATTCGTTATAATATACAGTTTTTTGCGGCAAAAGAGGGTATGGGCGGCGAGAGGACTGAGCCCGCTACCCAGAAGAAGCTCAATGACGCCCGCAAGGAAGGCCAGGTGGCGAAGAGCCGTGAGATCACCAACTGTCTGAGCATCCTGGCGCTGTTCCTGCTTTTGAAGCTGTGGGTGGGGAGCATGGGGTCACAGATGATGGAAGTCTTCCCCAGCATTTATAACCTGATACCCCAGGTTGTGACTTTCTGGCATGGAAACCTGCCTCAGGCAGAGAGCTATGTTTTATTTCGGACTATGCTGCTTAGCGTGCTCCGTATTATAGCCCCTATCCTGCTGATTGGTTTTATCATCGCGTTTGTTACCAACTTTGTCCAGGTGAAGTGGAAGCCTACCTTCAAGCCGCTGAGGCCTAAATTCAGCAAGCTCAATCCCATAAAGGGGTTTAAGAAGTTATTTTCCGTCCATTCTCTGGTGGAGCTGGTGAAGGCAGCGGCAAAGATCCTCCTGATCGTGTATGTCTGTTACGGTTTCGTGAAGGATAAATGGGCGATCCTGCTGAATCTGTACGATGTGTCGCTGATGCAGGCACTGCTGCTCACGGCGGTGACGGTGACGGACTTGGGGATAAGGATTGCCTCGGTCTATGCGATCATCGCCGCCCTGGATTTTATTTATCAGAAGGTGAAATTCAAAAATGACATGAAGATGTCAAAGCAGGAGATCAAAGAAGAGTTCAAACAACAGGAAGGCGACCCTGCGATAAAGAGCAAGATCCGTCAGAAGATGATGGAAGTATCCAGGAGGCGTATGATGCAGAGCCTGCCCCAGGCGGATGTGGTCATCACGAACCCTACCCACTATGCGGTGGCTGTCAAGTATGACCCGCAGGTGGCAGATGCACCTGTCGTCATTGCCAAAGGAGAAGGCTACCTTGCCGTCAAGATCAAGGAGGTTGCCAAAGAAAATAAGATTGAGATTGTAGAAAACAAGCCACTGGCGCGTATGCTTTACGCCAATGTGGATGTGGGGCAGATGGTGCCGCCGGAATTGTACCAGGCGGTGGCAGAGGTTCTTGCATTTGTGTACCATCTGCAGGGCAAAGTATAAAAGCAGAGTTATGGACACAGTGCAGTATAAACAAGGCAAAAGCGGCCTTAAGTATGTTTGGAGAGTAAACAAGGCAAAAGCAGCCATAAAATATATGGAAAGTAATTTAGAAAGGAGGGTACAGCATGAATTTTTCAAAGCTTAATAGAATGGATGCCATGGTGGCGGTCTACATCATGGTAGCGTTTATTATGTTGATTGTGCCCTTTCCTGCAGTCCTTTTGGATGTGCTGATGGCATTCAACATTGCAATCGCGTTCACCATCCTCTTTGTATGCATGTTTTCCAAGGAGGTGCTGGATCTGTCCTTCTTCCCGACGATCCTGCTGTTTACCACTATTTTCAGGCTTGCAATGAACGTTTCTTCCACCAGACTGATCCTCAAGACAGGAACGGCGGGAAACGTAGTCAAGACCTTTGGTGAATTCGTCGGCGGCGGCGACCTGATCATAGGCGCCATCGTCTTCGTCATACTGATATTGATCCAGTTCATGGTCATCAACAAAGGTTCCGAGCGTGTGGCGGAAGTTACCGCAAGATTTACCCTGGATGCGATGCCCGGTAAACAGATGGCAATCGATGCCGACTTGAACACCGGCGTCATTGACGATAAGGAAGCGCAGGCAAGGCGTGACAAGATCCAGCAGGAGTCCAGCTTCTTCGGATCCATGGACGGTGCTGTTAAGTACGTTAAGGGAGACGCCACCGCAGGGCTTCTGCTGACGACGATCAACCTGGTGGGCGGTATTGCCATGGGCATGCTGCGGATGGATATGGAGGTCATGGAAGCCCTTGACAATTACGGCATCCTGACCATCGGTGACGGCCTGGTAAGCCAGATCCCCTCCCTGCTGATCTCTCTGTCCACCGGTATCCTGGTGACGAAGGGCAGCAAGGAGGCGGAATTCAGCGCCACGCTTGTCAAGCAGCTGTTCGGAGTGCCCAAGGTCATGTACCTGGTGGGCGCGACGCTTGCGTTTCTGGGCGTTGCCACCAATCTGAATACGATCCTGTTCCTGGGCATGGGGCTTGCCTTTGTAGTTGGCGGCAGGATGATCGCCACCAACCTGGAGACGGCACAGATTGAGAGCGAGGTGGATTCGGAGGAGGCGGAGGCTGACGAGATACGGCAGCCGGAAAATGTGAACAGCCTGCTTCAGGTGGATCCCATTGAGCTGGAGTTCGGCTACGGAATTATCCCGCTGGCGGATGTGAACCAGGGCGGAGACCTGCTGGACCGTGTGGTCATGATCAGGCGGCAGATTGCACTGGAGCTGGGTACTGTGGTCCCTATCATACGTCTGAGGGACAATATCCAGCTGAATCCAAACCAATATATTATTAAAATAAAAGGCATCCAGATCAGCGAGGGGGAGATTCTCTTTGATCATTACATGGCAATGAACCCCGGTTATGTGGAGGAGGAGATCACCGGTATCCCTACCTTTGAGCCTTCCTTCCATTTGCCTGCCATCTGGATCACGGAAGGGCAGAGGGAGAGGGCGGAGAGCCTGGGCTACACGGTGGTAGATCCGCCTTCCATCATTGCCACGCACCTGACTGAGACGATCCGGCAGTACATAGCCGAGCTTTTGACAAGGCAGGATGTGCAGAATCTTATCAGCAACCTGAAGGAAACCAATCCTTCTCTTGTGGATGAGCTGGTGCCCAAGATGCTGGGGCTTGGCGAAATCCAGAAGGTGCTTCAGAACCTTTTGAGGGAAGGTATTTCCATCAGAGATTTGCTGACGATCATGGAGACCCTGGCGGACTATGCACCGACTACCAGGGATCCGGATATTTTGACAGAATATGTGAGACAGAGCTTAAAGCGCGCTATCTCTACCAAGTATTTCCCTGCCCATGAGACGACCCAGGTGGTGACTCTTGATCCCAAGATCGAACAGGAGATCATGGGCGGCGTAAAACAGACGGAAAACGGTGCCTTTCTCAATCTGGATCCAAACAGATCCAGGGCGATCATCGACTGTGTGGGACGAGAGGCAAAGAAGCTGGAAAATCTGGGAAGGAGCCCGATCATCATCACTTCTCCTATTGTACGTATATATTTTAAGCGTTTGATAGAAGACTATTATAAGGACCTGGTGGTGGTGTCTTACAATGAAGTGGAATCTAACGTAGAATTACAGTCAGTTGGGATGGTGACGGCATAATGATTATCAAGAAGTTTGTGGGAAAAACGGAAAGCGATGCGGTGGAAGCGGCGAAAAAAGACCTGGGAAACGGTGTCGTGGTCATGAATGTCAGAGATGTGAAAAAGAAGGGGATCGCGGCTCTTTTTTCGCCAAAGCAGGTGGAGGTCACTGTAGCGCTGGAAGAGGAGAGAGACGTCCAGTGGCCCACAGCGCGTAAAGATACCTCCAAGCTGGAGACGGAGGTCCGAGCCACGCAGAATGCGGTGAATTTCGTGAGTGAAAGCTCCCAGAATATAGAGAAGAAGCTGGACAGCCTGCAGACACTGTTGGAGGCGCGCTTCCAGCAGTCTGAGGCAGAGAAGGGCGAAAGTGAAGGCGAGGGCGAGCCTGCCGCGGAGAGGGAGGATCCCGCGGAGAGCAGGGAGGATACGGAGCAGGACAGGTTTATCCGCCTCCTGTACAATACCATGCTGGAGGGCGAGGTGGATGAGAAATATGCCAACCAGATTGTGGATGATATCCACAAGACCAGGAAGCCCAACCTGCCCTTTGACTATATCCTCGCGAATGTATATCAGAAAATGATACTGATGTTTGGCAAGGCGGAGGGGATCACCCCGGCGGAGAAAGGGCCCAAGATCGTATTGTTTATGGGACCCACAGGCGTAGGCAAGACAACTACCATTGCAAAGATTGCCAGCGGCTATGTGATGGACCTGAAAAAAAAGGTGGTGCTTTTGACCGCGGATACCTACCGGATCGCGGCGGCGGAGCAGCTCAGGACCTATGCAAATATCCTGGAGATCCCATTTCGGGTAATCTATTCGGAGGAGGACGCAAGGACGGCGGTGAGGGATTTCAGAGAGAGTGACTACATATTCGTAGACACCATGGGACATTCTCACCAGAATGCAGAGCAGCTTGGAAATGTCAAGAATCTGTTGAAGGAAATGAGGGCGGCAGGGGAGTGCCAGACCTTCCTGGTGTTGTCTGCCACCACAAAATACCGCGACCTTCTGAAGATTGCGGCAAGCTACAAAGAAGTAACGGATTACCAGCTGATCTTTACAAAGCTGGATGAGACGGCATCACTGGGTAATCTCATGAATCTCAAGCTTTTTACGGAGACGCCCATTGCCTATGTGACATACGGACAGAATGTTCCCAGCGATATAGAGGTGTTTAACCCACAGAAGACAGTGAAACAGCTTTTGAGCACGAAACAGGAAAAGATGTCGTAGGGAGCAGGTCTGGAAAGGGAGGTAGGATATGGACCAGGCGGAACAGTTACGGATTATAAAAGCAGAGCAGCAACAGCAGACAAGGCCCTTGGCTCGTGTCATTACTGTCACAAGCGGGAAGGGCGGCGTCGGAAAATCCAATACTTCCATTAATCTGGCGATACAGTTTCGCAAAATGGGGAAAAGGGTCATAATCCTGGACGCCGATTTTGGGCTTGCAAATATAGAGATCATGTTTGGTACGGTGCCCAGGCACAATCTCTGCGATCTGATCTACCAGGGAAAGAGCATCACGGATATCATTACCCAGGGACCCATGGATGTGGGGTTTATCTCCGGGGGGAGCGGCATTGCGGGCATGGCAAACCTGAGCATAGATTACCTGAATTATATCATCCAGAACCTGGTGCAGCTGGATGCCATGACGGATATCATCATTGTGGACACAGGGGCAGGCATCGCCGACGCGGTGCTGGAATTCCTCGTAGCCAGCGGGGAGATCCTGCTTGTGACCACGCCGGAACCCACCTCCATCACGGATTCCTATTCGCTGTTAAAGGCGCTGTACCGTCATCCAAGGTTTGACCAGCAGGCGACCAAGGTAAAGATGATCGCAAACAGGGTGTCCAGGACGCCGGAGGGGCAGGTGCTTTTTGACAAATTGAATTCTGTGGTGGAGAGGTATCTGAAGGTTCCCATGACTTATCTTGGCTGTGTGCCGGAGGATTCCCAGCTGACGGCGGCGGTTATGCGCCAGGTGCCGGTATCCCTCCAGGACCCGGGGGCGCGCTCCACAAAGGCGTATGAGCGGATTGCGGGGAGGCTGCTGGACAAAAAGGAGGCCGAGAGACAGCCCAGGAGAGGCATGGCGGCATTTTTTTCACATATAATTAACGGTAAAAAATAGGAGGCGGGCAGGGAATGCTTTCAAAATTCATATCCAAACTTAATAAGATTGAGCTTCAGAATGTGGAGAAAGAAGGCGACAGGCAGGGGGATGAGAAGGCCAGGATGTACATCAGCTCGGTGTTTGACATTCTCACGGAGGATACGCTTGAGATCACCATGCCTGTGGAGAACAATAAGCTGATCCTCCTGCCGGTGGACAATGAATATGATATGGTCATCTATGGGAAGGACAGCCTGTACCAGTGTTTCGCCAGGATCATTGACCGTTACAAGAGTGATAATGTGTATCTCCTGGTGGTGGAGCTTACCAGCAACCTGCGGAAATATCAGAGGCGGGAATACTATCGTTTCAGCTGTGCGCTGGAGATGTACTCCCGCAATCTGGAAGAAACGGAGGTGCAGACGCTGGAGCAGAACATGCCATATGCTCTGACCCCGGGACTGCCCCTCAAACAGAGTGTGATCGTTGATATCAGCGGGGGAGGGCTGCGGTTTATCTCATCTCAGAGATACGAGCCGGACAGCCTGCTGTACTGCAGTTATCATCTTTTGTTAAAGGACAGCAATGCGAGGAAGAAATTTGAGGTGGTCGGAAAGGTCCTGAGCGTGAAGGAACTGGAGAACCGCTCCGGGGTTTTCGAGCACCGTGTCCAGTATTATGATATTGACCAGGAGACTCGGGAAGAGATCATCAAGTATATCTTTGAGGAGGAGAGAAGGAACCGAAGAAAGGCAAAGTTTGGCTCAGTGCCCCCGGAAAATGAGATTTAAGTGAGACGGATTTTTTAAAGAAGGATATTATTGTCAGGAATGTGAAATCAGCACCCGCCTAAGGCGGGCAAAGAGGTGAGATTATGGCAAAAAAAATTCTGATTGTAGATGACTCTGCACTTATGAGAAGGGTGCTTTGTGATATAATTGATGGTGATGAAAGGTTCCAGGTTGTAGACAGAGCTACAAACGGTGTGGAAGCCTTCGACCTGCTGAGCAGGAATCAGTATGATGCGGTGGTCATGGACGTGAACATGCCCAGGATGAACGGGCTTCAGCTTCTGGAGGAGCTGCGCAAATACAAAATTTCCGCAAGGGTCATGATGGCGAGCACGGACACGAAAGAGGGAGCACAGACCACCATGGATGCTCTGGAGCTTGGAGCCCTTGATTTCATACATAAGCCGAACACAGCCATTGAGTGCCGCATGGATACTTTCAAAAAACAGCTGTTGGATACGCTGGAGGTGGTAGCTAACAGCGGCCTTCCGGTCTTTGAATCCAGGAAGAAGCTCCAGCAGAGCGTGGAGACGACCGCTAAGATGGTGGATATAGCCAGGAAGTTTTCCGCAAAGATCACGCCGGGAACGAAGGTCGTGGCGATCGCCAGCTCCACGGGGGGGCCGAAGGCACTGCAGTCAGTGGTGCCGCGCCTGCCGGCGGAGCTGGATGCGCCGGTGCTGATCGTACAGCATATGCCTAAGGGATTTACCGCTTCCCTGGCGGAACGGCTGAATTCTTTAAGTCCCCTTGAAGTCAGGGAGGCGGCGGAAGGCGATGAGGTGAAGGCGGGGACGGTGTATATTGCCATGGGCGGCATGCATATGAATGTTGTGGTGTCGGCTGCGGGAAAGCAGGTCATCCATTATACGGATGAACCGGCAAGAGAGGGAGTGAAGCCCTGTGCCAATTATATGTATGAGTCGCTTGCGGACAGCCGGTACGACCAGGTCATCTGTGTGGTAATGACGGGTATGGGCGCTGACGGCACAGCGGGAATCAGAAATCTGAAATCCAGAAAAAAAGTTCATGTGATCACGCAGGATCAGGCGACGAGTATCGTATATGGCATGCCGAAAAGCGCGGTTAATGCAGGCATCTCGGACCAGATAGTCCCGCTTGACCACATTGCGCAGGAAATCATCCTGAACGCGGGCGTGAAGTGAGCTTTATCAACAAGAGAAAGGAATGGGCACTAGTATGGATGTAAGTCAATATCTGGAGATTTTCCTTGACGAAGCCAGGGAGCATTTGCAAAATCTGAACACGAGAATTATGGAGCTGGAATCTGATCCGGAGAGCATGGATACCATCAATGAGATCTTCCGTGCGGCACATTCCCTGAAGGGAATGGCGGGGACCATGGGCTATTCGAGAATGCAGAATCTGACCCATGACATGGAGAACGTTTTCTCCGAGGTGCGCAACGGCAATTTGAAGGTTGTGCCTGAGATGGTGGATCTGCTCTTTAAATGCCTGGACGCCCTGGAGGAATATACGGATAATATCCAGAACTCCGCGGACGAGGGGACCAATGGCAATGAGCCCCTGATCAGGCAGCTGAACGACTTCCTGGCAAGCAAGGGGGATGATGCTCAGACATCAAATACCGCATCCGCGGCGGCGCCTGCAGCGCAGAAATCGGCGGACAGCGCAGGCGGCAACAAGTGGGATATGGTCGCGCTGGAGGACGCGCAGATCAGTGTGATCAAAGAGGCGAAGAAGCAGGGTAAGAAGATATATGGCCTGAATGTGACGATCCAGGAGAACTGTATCCTGAAGGCGGCGAGGGCATTCCTGGTGTTCAAGGCTGTGGAGCAGTTCGGTGAGATCATTATCTCTGATCCCAGCACTCAGGATGTGGAGGACGAGAAGTTTGACAGGGATTTCACCCTGGTAGTTCTGGCTGAAGCGGAACTTGACAAGATAATTGCGGCGGCATCGGCGGTATCTGAGATAGAGAGGGTGGTCGGTGCTCCTGTTGAACTTGAGAATAATAAAAACTATAATGCGGCTGCGGCGGAGGCGGAGAAGGCTGTAGAGACAGTGGCAGAGGCGGAGCCCCAGCCCCCTGTACAGGAGCAGGCAGCGGAGCCGGCGGCAGCGGCGCAGGCTCCGGCTTCCGCAGCGCCCAAGTCAGATCCAAAGAAGCCGGCGGTGTCAAAGCCGGTGGTAAACCGCACCGTGCGAGTGGATATCGAGAAACTGGATTCCCTGATGAACCTGGTCAGCGAGCTGATCATCGCCAAGAATTCCCTGGTCGCTGCTTCCAGCCAGGAGGCGACGGCTACCAATACGGCCTTTAATGAACAGATCGAATATCTGGAGAGCGTTACCACTAACCTGCATGAATCCGTCATGAAGGTGAGGATGGTGCCAATAGAGAGCGTTGTCACAAAATTCCCCCGTATGATCCGCGACCTCTCCAAGAAGCTGGATAAGAAGATGGAGCTGTATATGTCCGGTGAGGAGACAGAGCTTGACCGCACTGTGGTGGATGAGATTGGAGATCCCCTGATGCATCTGTTGAGAAACTCTGCGGACCACGGGCTGGAATCTGCGGAGATACGTGCCAAGAGAGGCAAGCCGGCGGTTGGTTCCATTTTCCTGGACGCATACCAGGAGGGAAACAATGTCATTATAGAAGTGCGGGATGACGGCAACGGCATTGACGTGGAAGCGGTGAAGGAGAAGGCCATCGAGAGAGGCGCCATCACCCCGGAGCAGGCGGTGAATATGAGTGACAAGGAGATCATAAGCCTTCTGTTCCTGCCCAGCTTCTCCACGGCAAAGCAGGTCACTGACGTATCCGGCAGAGGCGTAGGGCTGGATGTGGTGAAATATAAGATT
>CAOKQK010000039.1 GCA_948470905.1 uncultured Lachnospiraceae bacterium
GACAGCCAGGAAACAGGTAAGGCGGATACAGGCAGGGCAGGTAAGGACAGCCAGGAAACAGGTAAGGCGGATACAGGCAGGGCAGGTAAGGACAGCCAGGGAACAGGTAAGGCGGATACAGGCAGGGCAGGTAAAGACGGCCAGGAAACCGGCAAGACGGATAAAGACAAGACGGATGCGGGCAAGGCAGGTAAAGACGGCCAGGGAACCGGCAAGACGGATAAAGACAAGACGGATGCGGGCAAGGCAGGTAAAGACAGCCGGGAAACAGGCAAGGCGGATAAAGACAAGGCAGTCAGAGGCAAAAAGGACAAAGACAGGGAGGAGAAGGCGGCAGAGGCCGAAAACACCGGGACGGAAGACGTTAAGATGGATAATACGAGGGTAAAAGATACGAAAAAGGAAACAAAAACAGACACAAAGACGGAAGGCATCAAAACAGAAGGTACAAGGACGGATGATGCTAAGGCGAAAGGCGCCCGGAAGGAAGGCGCTGTGAAAGAAAATTCAGGAAAGGAGAATTCTGTGAGAGAGGAAAAGCCTGCGAAAGCGGATCCGGCACAGGCGGAAGGAAAGCAGGATGCGCCTGCCGCAAAGGCTGCGGAGTCGGACGCTCCCAAAAAGAAGAAGACCATCATCTTTGTGAGCAATCCGCAGAATTCCAAGATGTCGGGCCAGCGCCAGAATCAGGGCGGGAACAACAGGGCGCAGGGAGGCGGCAGCAGACCCAATAACGGGCGCGGCAGCGGGAAGAGCAGCAAGCCCCAGGAGAAACCGCGCATGCCGATCAAGCCCCTGACGCCCCCGTCCCCGACCCCTGCGGTACAGATGGTGCCATCCAGGCAGCCTCAGCACAAGGCGCGTCCTGAACAGCAGGCAGAGAAGAAGGAGGCAGTGCAGGCAGCTGCGAGGGAGCAGGATAAGCTGCAGGGCCAGCCTTCCCAGGGGGAGAAGACACAGAACCGTCCTCAGGGAGACAGGGTTCAGAATGCCCGTCCTCAGGGAGAAAGGTCCCAGAATCATCCTCAGGGAGAGAGAGCCAGGAACGCCGGGAATGGTCAGGACAGAGGCAGCCAGGACAGGAATAATCAGGATAGAGGCGGCAGGTTTAACGACAATCGCGGCGATAACAGGAACCGCGACAACAGAGGCCAGGGCGGTCGTCAGGACAGAGGGCAGTTCCAGAACAGAGGAGGCAGTGGAAATGGCGGCGGCAGACCTACGGGAGACAGACAGAATGGATTTCAGAGATCTGGCAGGCCGGGCGGTGAAGGCGGTCAGGGTGACAGGCGTATGCCTGGCGCTGGTCCGGACCGCGGTCGCGGCTTTGGAGGTGGTTCCCGCGATAACGGCGGCTATAACCGCGGCAATGGAGGAACGGGAGCTGGATTCCGGGATAAAGGAACAGGCAAGGGCTTTGGCACAGATGCTGCGCCCGCAAAGGATATGGAAAAGAAGCGCGAGGAAGAAAAGAGACGCGCAAACAGCCAGGAGAAGGATAAGCGCTCCAGGAAGGATCACATTTACGAGGAAGAAGACACACTGAAGAACAGGCCCGGCAGGTTCATTAAGCCGGAAAAGAAGAAGGAAGAGGCGGTGGAGGAGGTCATCAAGGTGATCACCCTGCCGGAGATGATAACGATCAAGGACCTGGCGGACAAAATGAAGCTGCAGCCCTCCGCTATTGTCAAGAAGCTTTTCCTGGAAGGAAAGATCGTCACCGTCAACCAGGAGATCTCCTACGAGGATGCGGAAGGCATTGCCATGGAATACGACATCCTCTGCGAGAAGGAGGTCAAGGTCGATGTCATTGAAGAACTGTTGAAGGAGGATGACGAGGAGGAGAGCAAGCTGGTGGAGAGGCCGCCTGTCATCTGTGTCATGGGTCATGTGGATCATGGAAAAACTTCCCTGCTGGATGCCATCAGGAAGACAAATGTCACCGACAGGGAGGCAGGAGGTATCACACAGCACATAGGTGCGTATACTGTAAATGTCAGCGGAAGGAAGATAACCTTTTTGGACACGCCGGGACACGAGGCGTTTACCGCCATGCGTATGCGGGGTGCAAATTCCACCGATATCGCGATCCTGGTGGTTGCGGCGGATGACGGCGTCATGCCTCAGACCGTCGAGGCTATCAGCCACGCAAAGGCGGCTGGCATCGAGATCATCGTGGCGGTCAACAAGATCGACAAACCCTCTGCGAACATCGACCGCGTGAAGCAGGAGCTGACGGAGTATGAACTGGTCGCTACGGACTGGGGCGGGAGCACGGAGTTCGTACCTGTGTCCGCAAAGTCCGGGGAGGGCATTGAGGATCTGCTGGAGACCATTCTGCTCACGGCGGATATCCTGGAGCTGAAGGCAAATCCTGAAAGAAGGGCGAGAGGGCTGGTCATCGAGGCGGAGCTGGATAAGGGACGCGGACCTGTGGCAACCGTGCTGGTGCAGAAGGGAACCCTGCATGTGGGAGACTTTATTTCTGCCGGGGCATGCTACGGCAAAGTGCGTGCGATGGTGGATGACAAGGGCAGGCGCGTGAAGGAGGCAACTCCCTCCATGCCTGTGGAGATACTGGGACTGTCCGATGTGCCCAGCGCAGGTGAGGTGTTTATCGCCCATGAGAATGACAAGACGGCAAAGACCTACGCGGAGACTTATCTGGCGCAGAATAAGGAGAGGAAGCTGGAGGAGACCAAGGCAAAAATGTCTCTGGACGATCTGTTCTCCCAGATCCAGGAGGGCAGCTTAAAGGAGCTGAACCTGATTGTCAAGGCGGATGTACAGGGAAGCGTGGAGGCGGTAAAACAGTCTCTGCTGAAGCTTTCCAACGAGGAGGTCGTGGTAAAGTGCATCCATGGCGGCGTCGGCGCCATCAACGAGTCCGATGTCACTCTGGCAAGCGCTTCCAATGCGATCATCATCGGCTTTAACGTAAGGCCTGACGTGACCGCCAAGGCGACTGCGGAGCGGGAGGGCGTGGATGTAAGGCTGTACAAGGTCATCTACCAGGCAATCGAGGATGTGGAAGCTGCCATGAAGGGTATGCTTGACCCTGTCTTTGAAGAAAAGGTTATCGGCCACGCGGAGGTCAGACAGATATTCAGGGCTTCCCAGATTGGAAATATTGCAGGTTCTTATGTGATGGACGGCATATTCCAGAGAGGCTGCAAGATCCGCATCACCCGTGAGGGAAATCAGATCTATGAGGGCGCGCTGGCATCCCTGAAACGTTTCAAGGATGATGTAAAGGAAGTGAAAGAGGGCTTTGAGTGCGGCCTGGTATTTGAGGGCTTTGACCAGATCCAGGAGCTGGATATGATCGAGGCGTATATTATGGTGGAGGTGCCCAGGTAAGTGCGAGGGCATTCTCCCGGACCTTGATTCCCGCGGGCAATGAGTCATGAGCCCGGGGAAGCTTCCTGAAAGTTTACTTTTCTGAGGCGAATGCTGCGGGGCTGTTCATGGTGCAGCATACAAAAAGGATATAGGGACAGAATAAGAATATGAGAAAAAACAGTGTAAAAAATACCCGTATCAACGGGGAGGTGCAGCGTGTCCTGGCTGAGATCATCCGGGGGGAGATCAAAGACCCCAGGATCAGCCCGTGGACAAGCGTTGTGGCCGTGGAGGTGGCTCCTGACCTGAAGAGCTGTAAGGCGTGGATCAGCGTGCTCGGTGACGAGGAAGCCAGGATCAACACGCTGCAGGGGCTTAAGAGTGCGGAGGGCTTCATCAGAAGGCAGCTGGCGCGGATCGTGAACCTGCGCAACACGCCGGAGATCAGCTTTGTCATGGACCAGTCCATTGAGTATGGCGTCAACATGTCGCGCAGGATTGACGAGGTTGTAGCTCAGGACGATGAGCGCGCCATGAACAGGGCAGATGAATGCACAGAGGAGACGGGGCAGGCGTAGTATGGAACTGGATATTTTGAACGAATGTAAAAATGCGGGCAGGATCGGCATCAGCGGGCATGTGCGTCCCGACGGAGACTGCACGGGTGCCTGTCTGGGGCTGTGGCAGTATCTGCGCAGGTGCCTGCCGGAGGCTGACGTAAAGGTCTATCTGGAGAAGCCTGCGGATATCTTTTCAGAGTTAAAGGGGTATCAGGAGATAGTCACTGACTTTCCCGAGGAAGCTCCCTTTGACGTATATTTTGTGCTGGATACCAGCGCAGACAGGCTGGGGGGCGCGGAGAAGTATTTTCACGCCGCGGCGAAGAAGATCAATATTGACCATCATGTCAGCAATCCGGGCTGCGGCGATGTGAATTATCTGCGTCCACAGGTGGGTTCCACCTGCGAGCTTTTGTATGACCTGATGGATCGGGACAGGATGGACAGGGACATTGCCATGGCAGTGTATACCGGCATCATTCATGATACCGGTGTATTCCAGTACTCCAACACTTCCCCGGACACCATGAGGAAGGGGGCTGAGCTGATCAGCTATGGATTTGATTTTGCAAGGCTGATCCAGGAGACCTTTTATCAAAAGACTTATGTCCAGACGCAGATCATGGGGCGCACCCTCATGGAGAGCATATGTTTTATGGACGGCAGATGCATCGTTGGCTCTGTGGACCGCAGGACCATGGACTTTTATCAGGCAGAGCCCAGGGACCTGGACGGGATCGTGAACCAGCTGCGCAACATCAAGGGGGTCAGCTGTGCTATTTTCATGTACCAGACAGGGGGACAGGAATACAAGGTCAGCCTCCGCTCTGACGAGACGGTCAACGTGGCTAAGGTGGCGGAATACTTTGGCGGCGGCGGGCATGTCAGGGCGGCGGGCTGTACCATGACAGGGACTTTTCATGACTGCGTGAACAATCTGTCCTTACATATTGAGGAGCAATTAAAGGCGTTATGTGGAACGGTATCATCATAATCAATAAGGAACCCGGATTCACCTCCCACGATGTGGTGGCGAAGATGCGGGGGATCTGCGGCCAGAGAAAGATCGGTCACACAGGGACCCTGGATCCGGCGGCGGTGGGTGTGCTTCCTGTCTGCCTGGGCAGCGCCACGAAGCTTTGTGACCTGCTGACCGACAAGGACAAGGAGTATGTGGCAGAGCTCCTTTTAGGAGTGGAGACGGACACCCAGGACACTACAGGGCAGGTTCTGAGGGAGAGACCGGTGTCCGTGACGCCGGAGCAGGTGCGGCAGTGCGCAGTGTCGTTCACAGGCCATATCATGCAGGTGCCGCCCATGTATTCCGCACTTAAAATAAACGGGAAAAAGCTCTATGAGCTTGCCAGGGAAGGCAGGGAGGTGGAGCGCAGCGCCCGCCCTGTGACAATACATGAGCTGGAGGTCCTGGAGCTCCGGCTTCCTGTGGTACGCTTTCGTGTGGTCTGTTCCAAGGGGACTTACATCAGGACCCTCTGCGCGGACATGGGGGAGAAGCTTGGCTGCGGAGGCGCCATGCAGAGCCTGCGGCGCACAAGGTCAGGGAGTTTCCTTTTAAGCGATGCGATCACCCTGGGCGAGCTGCAGGGGCTTAAGGATGAGCGGAGGCTGGGAGAAGTCATAAAGCCCGTGGACAGCGTGTTTGCAGGGTGCCCGGCGCTTCATGTGTGCAGTGAGCACACAAAGCTTCTGGACAACGGCAACGCATTTTTGCCGGAGCACACCTGTGAGGGCAAGGTCCATGAACCTGGGGGCTGGGTGCGGGTCTACAGACAGGACGGCAGCTTCGCGGGAGTCTATGCCTATGTGCCGGAGGGAAAAAAGTACAAACCTGTAAAAATGTTTTTGGAGAAAGAGTGACGGCTGATTGGAGATCATAACAAATACAACGGAGTTTTATCTGGAGACAGAGACCGCGGCGGCGCTGGGCAAGTTCGACGGGGTACACATAGGGCACAGGCGGCTGCTGGACGAGATCATCCTGCGAAAGGGCAGGGGGCTTGCCGCCTGCGTCTTTACCTTTGATCCCACGCCTGCGGTGTTTTTTGGAAGCTCCGACGGCAGGGAGCTGACTACGAAAGAAGAAAAGAGGCTGTTGTTTGAGCGGCTTGGGATTGATATCCTCATAGAATATCCGCTGGATGCGGGCACTGCGGCCATGCCGCCTGAGGACTTTGCCGTGCAGGTGCTTGCAAGGCAGATGAATGTGCGCTATATCGCGGCGGGAAGCGACCTGTCCTTTGGGGCGGGGGGAGCCGGGGACGCAGCGCTTCTTGAGAGGCTGGGACCGGAGCTTGGCTTTGAGATTTCCACCATTGACAAGGTGTGCATGGATGGCGTGGAGGTCAGCTCCACCTATGTGCGAAGCCAGGTGGAGGGCGGGCATATGCAGGCTGTGGAACGGCTGTTGGGGATGCCCTATATGATCGCGGGCAGGGTGGCGGAAGGAAGGAAGCTTGGCAGGCGGCTGGGCTTTCCCACGGTCAATCTGCTTCCCGGGGCGAACAAGCTGCTGCCGCCCAACGGCGTCTATTTTTCAAGGGTGCGCCGGGGCGGGAAAATGTACCGCGCCATCAGCAATGTGGGCTGTAAGCCCACGGTGGCATCCGGGGGAGTCGTCGGGGTGGAATCTTATATTTATGACTTTGACGAGATGATCTACGGTGAGGAGATCGAGGTGTACCTCTGGGGATTTTTGAGGCCGGAACGATGTTTTGAGAACGTGGAGGCGCTGCGGGAGCAGCTGGAAAAGGACATTGCGGCAGGGGCAGGACAGTTTTGAAAGTGTTATGGACAGGGCGCTGCCAATTAAAAATTTAATTTTTTATAAAAAAAATGTAAAATATTGAAAATTTTCTATTGTAAGTTTTTGTTTTTTCCCGTAAAATGGAATCGATATGTGTCATCGTGGCTTTCAGAAACGGTTCAGTGATCTTCCTGAGTGGTCACAGTTTTAACAATCGAAGGGAAAAGACTGCATGAATACAACTATACTTTTATCTATGGCTGGCGGCTTAGGGCTTTTTTTGTTCGGAATGCGTGTGATGAGTGATTCCATCGAGAAGGTTGCAGGCGCCAAGCTTCGACAGATCCTTGAATTTTTCACAACAAACCGTTTCACGGGCATGCTGGTGGGCATCGTGTTCACCGGGATCATCCAATCCTCCTCCGCCTGTACGGCAATGGTGGTAAGCTTTGTAAATGCCGGCCTTATGAACCTGTATCAGGCAGCCGGCGTTATCTTTGGTGCCAATATCGGTACCACAATCACATCACAGCTGGTATCCTTTAATCTGTCTGCATACGCGCCTGTCATCCTTCTGGCAGGGGTGCTGCTTGTGATGTTCTGCAAAAATGACAAGGTGAAGAAGTTTGCGGAGATCATCATCGGCTTCGGCGTCCTTTTCCTGGGACTGAGCACCATGTCCGGCTCCATGGCGGAGATGAGGAATGTGCCCGAGGTAGTGGGGCTTTTGCAGTCCCTAAAAAATCCTTTCCTGGCAACCATTGTGGGCCTGCTTTTGACCTCGGTCATTCAGAGCTCCTCCGTGACGGTCAGCATCGTGCTGCTGTTGGCGAACCAGGATCTGCTGTCCCTGCACATTGCCCTGTATATCATCCTGGGCTGTAATATCGGGGCCTGCACTACGGCGCTGCTCGCCTCCCTTGCGGGAAAGAAGGATGCAAAAAGGGCTGCTCTGATCCATTTCTGGTTTAATGTCATCGGCACGGTGCTTTTGTACCTGGTGCTGTTTGTGGCAGAGGAGCCTGTCATGAAGCTGATCTGGGCAGTCTCGGGGGATAACGGGCGTTTCGTTGCAAATGCCCATACGCTGATCAAGATTTTCCAGGTCATTATTTTATTCCCGTTTTCCAAATGGATTGTCAAGCTGGCATGCGTCTGTGTGCCGGGTGAGGACAAGAAGGTGGGCTATCGGGAGAGCTATCAGCTTAAGTTCATCGGGGATAAGGTGGTCTTTAATCCCGCTACCGCTGTGGTGGGTGTCATGAAGGAGATTGACAGGATGGCTTCTCTTGCATATGAGAACCTCAACCGCGCCATGAATGCGCTGATCACCCTGGATGAGGAGGATATGGAAGAAGTCTATGAGGTGGAGAAGAATATTGACTTCCTGAACCATGCCATCACGGACTATCTGGTGAAGATCAACCAGACCACCCTGCCCATAGAGGACCTGAAAAGCATCGGTGCCCTGTTCCATGTGGTAAACGATATCGAGCGCATCGGCGACCACGCGGAGAATGTGGCGGATGCCGCCAGGCAGCGTAAAGAATCCGGCGTCGCTTTCAGCAAAGAGGCGCAGAAGGAAATGGGAGAGATGCTGGATATGGTCAATAAGCTGATCCAGTATGCCATGGAGATGTTCTACAAGGGGGATGAGACCCACATGCAGGATGTCATAGATCTGGAGGATGCGGTGGACGCCAAGGAAAAGGCGCTGCAGAAGTTCCACATCCAGCGCCTGACCAGAGGGGAGTGTACGCCGGAAGCAGGCATGATCTTCTCGGATATCGTCTCCGGGCTGGAGCGCGTGGCGGATCACGCCACCAATGTTGCGTTTGCCATCATTGCGGAGGAGAAGGAAGCGGACGCGGCGGAGGCATAGAAAACCAAAATAAACCACTATTTTCTTGTTGACATATGACAGATGTGCCTGTATAATTTGATATGCGCGTAACAAATTCGTAACAATTTTGTAAATACATATTCATATTAGAGGGTACATACATGAGATATTTTAAGAACAGGAAATTAGTGTTTGCTTCCGCAGGGCTGATAATTTGTCTGAGCCTGGAGCCCATGAAGGTGTCGGCGTCAAACGATAACAGCGGCGTGCTGCAGGTGGCAGGCATAGCAGAGCTTTTTGAGAACAGGCTTTCCGAGAGGGAATACATTGAGATTGCCCAGCAGGCGGAAGGGGCGTCGTGGGGTTATACCAATATCGGCATTGCCAATGTGACGGACAGCAATCTGAATGTGAGGGAGCTGCCCTCTATGGAGGCGAAGCTGGTGGGCAAGATGCCGGAGGATTCGGCATGCGAGGTGCTGGAGCTGCTGGAGGGCTGGGCGCATATCAAGTCCGGCGAGGTGGAGGGTTATGTGAGCCTCGACTACCTGCTCACCGGTCCCGAGGCGAGGATCAGGGCAAAGGAGCTGGTACAGACGGTAGTCCTGGTAAATGTGGACGGTTTGAACGTGAGAGTGGAGCCGAATACGGACAGCGCAGTCCTGACCCAGGTGCCCAAGGGGGAGGAGCTTGAATATGTGGAGACCCTGGAGGGCTGGGTCAAGGTTGCAGTTGACAATGAGGAGGCGTATGTCTCTGGGGAGTACGTGACTGTGGAAGACAGGCTGAAAACCGCAGTTACCATGACGGAACTCCGGTATGGCATGGGCGTGTCCGATGTCCGTGTGGATCTGGTGGAATACGCGAAACAGTTTCTTGGGAATCCTTATGTATGGGGCGGTACAAGCCTTACAAAGGGTGCGGACTGTTCCGGGTTCGTCCTCAGCATCTACAAAAAGTATGGCTACAAGCTGCCACATTACTCGGGTTCACAGGCAAACAGCGGCACAAAGATATCTTTCAGCGAGATACAGCCCGGCGACCTGATCTTCTACAACAATGATCAGGGGGTGATCAACCATGTGGCAATTTACATTGGCAATAACCAGATCATCCATGCGAGCAGTCCCAAGTCCGGCATCAAGATCAGCAAGTACAATTACCGCACGCCGGCTAAGTATGTGAGGATCCTGTCAGAGTGAGAATCGGCAGGTGATATAAAGTGATGATAATTCGTAACAGCTCAGTGGCATGTCTGAGCTGTTACGATGATTTTTCTGCAGGCAGAAGTGTATCAAGTTCCAGCATTCCCGCAGGCATAGACAATACAGCTGGCTTTGTGCCGATGCCTGCATGGGCATAAAGCCATATTCCGTGGCTTGGCGAATGCCGCGCCAGATACCAGAGCGTCCCTTGGACGCTCTGCGGCGTTGCAGGCTTGATAGCCCATTGACTGCAGCGGGGGATTTGATTGTAAAGTTTCCTTAAGGTTGGGAGGATAAATTATGAGTACCTATTCTTATTACAAGCACACAAGGACAGAGCAGGCAGAGGTTCCGTATACTTTTCGGTGCGAGCACTGCTCCAAGGACAGCGGTTCCATGTGGGCAGTCATCCTGGGAACAGCACAGGAAAAGAGCTATTTTAAGACTCTCAATGAGGAGCATGACAGAAAACTGTGTGAGAGAGCCCATAAGGATCTGGTCAAAAAAGTCAAAGAGGCCCATAAAGATGTGACGGAAAAGAATGTATATCCGCTGGACTTCAAGGATATATGCCCCCACTGCCACAAGCCCCAGGCGTGGGCGGTGTCCGGCTTAAAAAAGAAGCTTTTTGAAAATCCCATCGTTGCCCTGTGCGTGGGAGCTTTTTTCAGCGTGATCGCGGTGCTGGGGCATTATTTTTCTGACATGGAATATCTGACGCTTTCGGTTGCGTTCTGGATCATGGCGGCAGGGGTCGCGGCGGCGGTGGTGCTGCTTTTGTGGAACCTGGTCCAGCTTGGCATCAAGACGAAAAAGACTTCCGGCCCACAGAAGAATCTGCCGGTCATAAATTGGGCTGCCGTGCAGAGCCTGCTTGATGAGTAAGATTCCAGACGGGTCACGGAACTGTTGCCTTGATGAGCCGTAACCGTGCTCTCAAACTGTGCTTTCCTATAAAAAAATTATTTACATCCGGGCCTGTCTGTGTTACAATGTTTCAGTATGCATCAGCCGATGCTCAGATTTGGGATGCTCCGACCCGGTCTTGGTATCAGGCGTTTGAAAAACAGGAGGAAAGAAAATGATTTCTAAGGAAAAGAAAACAGCTATCATGAATGAGTATGCAAGGACACCCGGCGACACCGGTTCACCGGAGGTGCAGGTGGCAGTCCTGACCGCGAGGATCAAGGAGCTCACAGAGCATCTGCAGGCAAATCCCAAGGATCACCATTCCCGCCGCGGCATGCTGAAGCTGGTAGGACAGAGACGTGGTCTTCTGGAGTATCTGAAGAAGAAGGATATCGAGAGATATCGTGCCCTTATCGAGAGACTTGGTCTGAGGAAATAATGGCGTAGTGAAGCGGAGGCAGGCCGAAGAAATTCGGCTCTCCGCTTGTTGTGTTTTTATATGGTGTGCCCGGCAAGACAGGACACATTTGTTGGCGCAGAGAGTTATGCTGTCGGGGCGGCGTTGCTTTCCCTGCCGAGACTATGGTCTGGTTTACTATAAAAAACTTTGGGGCAGATACTGTTCCGAGACCGCTGAAAAGGCTGGGTGGGACGAAGGGCACTGGCTTTTTCAGTAGTTTCGGTACATCTGCTCCTTAAGTTCAAATCAAAGACCCCGTGGAATACGCCGGGGCATTAGGGAAGTAAACTTCCCAGAAGTAAACTTGTCGGAAGTCTGCTTCCCCGGGCCTGTGGTTTATGCCTGCGGGAATAAAATGCCGCCGGAGGGCGGCGGATAGGAGGATTTATGTACCAGAGTTATGAAATGGAGCTTGCAGGACGCACGTTGAAGGTTGATGTCAACCGGGTGGGCAAGCAGGCGAATGGATGTGCATTCATGCACTATGGGGACACGGTGGTGCTTTCTACTGCAACCGCATCTGAAAAGCCCAGGGAGGGGATCGATTTCTTCCCCCTGAGTGTGGAATACGAGGAGAAGCTGTATGCGGTGGGCAAGATTCCCGGAGGTTTCAACAAGCGCGAGGGCAAGGCCAGCGAGAACGCGATCCTTACCAGCCGCGTGATTGACAGGCCAATGCGTCCTTTGTTTCCCAAGGATTACCGTAATGATGTCACACTGAACAATATGGTCATGAGCGTCGATCCCGAGTGCCGCCCGGAGCTGGTGGCAATGCTGGGAGCTGCTATCGCTACGGCCATTTCCGATATCCCTTTTGACGGTCCCTGTGCCATGACGCAGATAGGCATGATTGACGGCGAGTTTATTGTCAATCCTTCCCAGGAGCAGTGGAAGAACGGCGACCTGAATCTGACCGTGGCTTCTACCAGGGAGAAGGTCATCATGATCGAGGCGGGTGCCAACGAGGTGCCCGAGGCAAAGATGATTGATGCCATTTACAAGGCGCATGAGGTCAATCAGATTATTATTGCCTTCATTGATAAGATTGTGGCCGAGGTCGGCAAACCCAAGCATGAGTATACCAGCTGTGCCGTGCCGGAGGAAATGTTTGAGGAAATGAGAAAGCTGGTTTCCCCGGAGGAGATGGAGACGGCGGTATTCACCGATGACAAGCAGACCCGTGAGGAGAACATCCGCAATATCACCGCCAGGCTGGAGGAAGCCTTTGCTGAGAACGAGGAGTGGCTTGCCATCCTGGGCGAGGCAGTCTACCAGTATGAGAAGAAGACTGTGCGCAAGATGATCCTGAAGGATCATAAGCGCCCCGACGGACGTGAGATCACACAGATCCGCCCTCTTGCTGCGGAGGTTGACATTATTCCCCGTGTACACGGCTCCGCCATGTTTACCCGCGGGCAGACCCAGATCTGCAATGTATGTACCCTTGCCCCCCTGTCCGAGCAGCAGAAGCTGGACGGGCTGGACGAGAATGAAGTGAGCAAGAGATACATGCACCACTATAATTTCCCTTCCTACTCTGTGGGAGAGACCAAGCCCTCCAGAGGACCCGGAAGGCGTGAGATCGGGCATGGAGCCCTTGCGGAGAGAGCGCTGCTCCCCGTCCTTCCCAGTGAGGAGGAGTTCCCCTATGCCATCCGCACCGTGTCCGAGACCTTTGAGTCTAACGGGTCTACTTCCATGGCGTCCACCTGTGCTTCCTGCATGTCCCTGATGGCGGCAGGCGTTCCCCTCAAGAAGATGGTGGCAGGTATCTCCTGCGGCCTGGTGACGGGTGAAACGGATGAGGATTTTGTGCTTTTGACGGATATCCAGGGGCTTGAGGACTTTTTCGGGGACATGGATTTCAAGGTAACAGGTACCACAGAGGGTATTACCGCCATCCAGATGGATATCAAGATCCATGGACTGACCAGACCCATTGTGGAAGGTGCCATCGCAAGGTGCCGCGATGCCAGGCTTTATATCATGGACAACTGTATGAAGCCTACGATTGCTGCACCCAGACCGGAAGTCGGGCCTTATGCGCCCAAGATCATCTCTCTCCAGATCGATCCTGAGAAGATTGGCGATGTTGTGGGTCAGAGGGGCAAGACGATCAACGAGATCATTGCCCGTACAGGTGTCAAGATTGACATCACAGATGACGGACAGGTTTCCATATGCGGTACTGACAAGGAGATGATGGACAAGGCTGTGGAGATGGTGAAGATCATCGTCACTGACTTCGAGGAAGGCCAGGTCTTCAAGGGCAAGGTGGTGAGCATCAAGGAATTTGGCGCATTCCTGGAGTTTGCGCCCGGCAAGGAGGGAATGGTGCATATTTCCAAGATTGCCAAAGAGAGGATCAACAGAGTGGAGGATGTGCTGACTCTGGGAGACGTAGTAACTGTAGTGTGCCTTGGAAAGGATAAGATGGGAAGGATCAGCTTTTCCATGAAGGACGTTGCGCAGAAATAAAAGGAGAATCCCTTTGACCGTGCCGTCAGGGCACGGCAGGGGATTTTTGCAGTTCATGACAATAGAATTCTCGCAGAGCGTGAATTCTATTGTAGTGGCCGCAGAGGCGGAAACTTAAAACAGCCTCGAAGTGAAAAAAGCCTACCCAGGGGGGCTGTCGCGCAGAGGCTAAAACTTAATTCGGAGGTATACATAAATGTTATCACAGGAATTGGTAAAGGAAGCTCTCCGCAGGGCTCTCTCCACGGGAGCCGATTATGCGGAGGTTTTCGCGGAGCATACCAGAAGCAAAAATATCAATATTATATCTGCAAAGGTGGATAAGATCGGCGACTCTGTGATCTCCGGCGTGGGGATCCGTATCTTTAAGGGGACGCGCTGCGTTTCGGGATCGGTTTCCTCTCTTGCTCCCGAGGCAATTTTGAACTGTGCCGACCGGGTGGCGGACGCAATGGACGGGTCGGCGCAGATATTGGATATCGTCCTGAGAGAGAGGCTTTTCGGAGATATCCACCCTGTCAAAATAGTGCCGGCAAGCGTGGAAAATGCCGGAAAGATCGACTATCTCAGGGAGGCGTGCATTGCCGCCCGGGACTACAGTGATGAGATTGCGCAGGTGAGCGGCAGCTGGCTGGAGGTGGATCACAAGATCATGATCGCTACCAGCGAGGGACTTTTGGCACAGGACAGGCAGATACGTACCAGGATTTCCGTCACCTCCATCGCCAGTAAGGATGGGGAGAACCAGACAGGCAGTACCTCTCCCGGAGCCAGAAAGGGAATGGAGCTCTTTGACGACCATGACCCCAGGGAGCTTGGGAGAAAGGCTTCCGCACAGGCTGTCACCATGCTGCACGCGGGTTATATCAATGCCGGCGTGATGCCGGTGGCTATTGAGAACGGCTTTGGCGGCGTTATCTTCCATGAGGCGTGCGGACATTCCCTGGAGGCATCCTGTGTGGCTCTGGGGCAGTCCCAGTTTGCGGGCAAGCTTGGCACCACGATCGCCAATCCCAAGGTAACAGCCATCGATGACGGAACCATTCCAAACGGCTGGGGATCCATCAATATTGATGACGAAGGTACGCCTGCCCAGAGGAAGGTGCTGATCGAGAAAGGGGTCTTAAAGACATACATGATCGATAAGCTCAACGGTCGCAGGATGGGCATGGAGTCCACAGGCAGCTCCAGGCGCCAGAGTTATCAGTATGACCCCACCTCCAGGATGACAAATACCTATATAGCGGCAGGAGAAGACAGGGATGAGGATATCATTTCCTCCATTGAGTATGGTCTCTATGCAAAGCAGATGGGAGGCGGTTCCGTCAACCCGGTGACAGGACAGTTTAACTTTGCCGTGAACGAGGGCTATATCATCAGAAACGGCAGAATATGTGAGCCGGTGCGCGGTGCAAGCCTGATCGGAAAAGGTTCCGAGGTGATACAGAATATCGACATGGTCGGCATGAATGTGGAGCGCGCCCAGGGAATGTGCGGCGCATCCTCCGGCAGCATTCCTACGGACGTGGGGCAGCCGCTTATCAGAGTATCTTCCATCACAGTCGGCGGACGTTAAGAAGGAGGCACAGACAGAGATGACATATCAGGAATTTAAGGAAGCGGTCATTGGTCATGCAAAAGAACAGGGACTTGCAGATTATGAGCTTTATTATACGGAGAGTGAATCCACTACCGTGGAAATCTATAAGGAAGAAGTCAAAGGCTACAGCACGGAGGGCAGCATGGGCATCTGCTTCCGCTGTATCCTGAACGATAAGGCAGGGTATGCCTCCACGGAGAATCTGACGGAGGAAGAAGCGCAGTCTCTTGTGCTCCGTGCCGTGGAGAATGCAGGGTGCATTGAAAGTGAGGAGAAAACTTTCCTCCATAAGGCGGGGGACAGCTATGGGGTCCTTCCTGAGAATAAGGAGGAGGCGCCTGCGGGGACAGAGCTGGTGGAGGCGGCGTTAAAGCTGCAGAAGGAGATGTATCAGGCGGATCCCCGCGTGTCGGACGGAACCCAGTCCTATGTGGCTTATGGCAAAGAGAAGTATGCCCTGTGCAATTCCAACGGCCTGGATCTGGAGGACAATGTGGCTTATGCTCAGGCACAGGGCTTTGCGCTGGTGTCCCAGGACGGAGAAATGTATGACGGCAGCAAGGATATGAGAGGCAGCCTTAAGAATTTTGATCTGAAAGACATTGCGGAGAAAGCCGTGGAGGATGCGGTATCCACTATTGGCGCAGGCGGCGTGGACAGCGGCAAATATACGGTTGTCTTCGGAAGCAGGGCGCTGGCTACTCTGCTGGCGGCTTATTCCAACATTTTTTCCGCGGAGGCGGTCCAGAAAGGGATGTCCCTTTTAAAGGACAAAGAGGGGGAAAAGATTGCGTCGGATATTGTCACCCTGGTGGATGATCCCATGTACAAAGACAGCTGTGTCAAGAGAACCTTTGACGGGGAGGGTGTTGCAGCCTATGCCAAAAATGTGGTAGAGAAAGGAGTGCTGACAACTCTGCTCCACAATCTGAAAACGGCGGCTAAGGCAGGTGTTAGGTCTACGGGTAATGCAAGTAAGGCGTCCTATGCGGCTACAGTGGGCATCAGTCCCTTTACCTTCTATCTGCAGCCAGTAGAGGGGACAAAGGAGGATTTCTTTGCAGAGACAGGAGAGGGTATCTATATCACGGAGGTAACAGGGCTTCATGCGGGAGCCAACCCCATTACGGGAGACTTCTCCCTGTCTTCCAGCGGATTTATGATCGAAGGCGGCAAAAAGGGCAGGCCCGTCAAAAGCTTTACGGTTTCCGGCAACTTTTTTGAGCTGCTGAAAAAGATAGAAAAGGTCGGCGCGGACCTTGAGTTCCTCCGGGGCAAGTGGGGCGCGCCCTCCGTGCTGGTGAGAGACATGGCGATCGCGGGCAAATAAAATAGAATGAACAAAATAGCCCGTCTCGGAACGGAGGCGCCCCCGGAAGGAAATTCCAGCTGAGTCTTTATCAGATGGAATTTCCTTCCAGACCAGGGGGGCGCAAGTTCCCGTAAACGGGAACTGAGTGCAGAGGCGGAACTGGAATAGGAGGATATTTTTCCATGGATAATCTGATGGAATTGTTAAAGAGCAGGAGGACTTACCGGAGATTTGAACAGAGGCAGATCTCTCGGGAGATCATAGACGAGATTCTGGAGGCGGCAAGGCTGGCCTCCAGCGCTGCAAACAGACAGCCCTTGAGCTATATTGTGGTGAGCGGCGCGGAGAAAGTGGAGGAGGTATTTGTCCACACCAAATGGGCAGGCGCCCTTCCGCCTGAGCAGGGACAGCCCAAGGAGGGTGAACATCCTGTGCTGTTCATCGCTGTGGTGGAAAACCTGGACATCAACAAGAACTGCGATACCGATGCGGGGCTGGCGATCAGCAACATGACCCTCGCCGCCTGGAACCACGGTGTGGGAAGCTGCATGATCGGCGCCTGCAACAAGGCGGCGCTGTCGGAGCTGTTCGGGCTGACGGAGGATCAGGCGCTGCATACGGTGGTGGCGTTTGGCTATCCCACCCACGAGAGCCATGTGGTGGATATGGAGGATGAGGAACAGTTCAAGTATTATCTGGACGAAAAGAGGGACTACGTGGTCCCCAAGAGGAAGCTGTCTGACGTGGTGCGCTGGCTGTAGAAGTGTACCCGGCGGGCGCACAGGGAAAATTCGCGGCAGTTCGGACGTTGGCCCAGGGACTGTTACAAAAATATCATAATTTACCAGTATATTTTATTTTTTTTTCATTGCATTTCATCGCCAATCCGTTAAAATAGAAATGTCGAATAAAGTAGATGCCGGGCAGTTAATGTCGGCTGCGGAAAAAGACAGCCTGCACTGCGCCCGGTTTGCCGGATAATGGAGGATGAGATGAAGGAGAAGCTACAGCGCTTTATGTGGGGAAGATATGGCATTGACCGTTTGAACCGTTTTCTGCTGGCAGGTGCGTTCCTGTTTATGATCCTGTCCATGACAGGGGTGGGATTCTTTTATGCGGTGGCGACGGTGGTGATGGTTTATGCTTATTTTCGTATTTTTTCCAGAAATATCGACAAGCGCGCCTCGGAGAACCAATGGTATCTGAAGCAGGAGATGAAGGTCAGGGGATTTTTTCTGAAAAAGAAAAAAGAATTATCCCAGCGGAAAGAATACCGCATTTACAAATGTCCCCACTGCGGGCAGAAGATCAGGGTGCCCAGGGGAAAAGGGAAAATAGCTGTCAGCTGCAGGAAATGCGGGACAGAGTTTGTCCGGAAAAGCTGACAGGGACAAAGATAAATTTTTTTGATCAGGCTTTTGGAAAAATTTCCAGGAGCCTGTTTTGTTAAAGCTCAAACACTATTTGGGTAAGGCCGCTTATTTCACATTTTACTTGCAATTCTTATCCCAACATGATAATCTAAAACCAAGGCGCTGTTAAAAAAATAACCTTAAGACATACAGGTTATTTATCAATGGAGCCTCAGCAAAGAATTCAAATTCTATGACCATTCTAAAGGCGGTATCAGCCTTTTCTGTAATTCTTGACGATAGGAGCCTCACAGGGAGGGTCCTGTTGTATTGAACTTCTTGCTGGGCGGGAGCCTGTATCCCATGGAACCGAAATCCACAACCAAAGGCAGGAAGGGAGAGGATACCTTTTCTGCACGGATCATTTTCAGGAAAGGAAAGGTATTTTTATGAAGGAATTAAAAAGGCCGGATGAAGCAAAGAAACTGGAAGAGACGGATATTTACAAGCCTCATGACAAAGGATATAAGAAAAGCCTGTCGAAACCGGGGGAGTTCCTGCATTTCCTCCGCAAATATGTAGGGGCGGACTGGATGATGGATCTGAAGGAGTCGGATCTGGCCCTTTGTGACAAGGAAATGCTGGAAAAGGATTATGAGGGCAGGGAGGCTGACCTGATTTACAGAGTGTACATGCCTGACGGGAAGGATGTCTTTGTCTTTATCCTTCAGGAATTACAGTCTTATGTCGATCATACTATGATATTCCGCGTCCTGATCTACGTGGTGAATACTCTGGTGAAGTATTTCCTGGATGTGGAAAAAAAGGAGCGGGAACGGATTGGCTTCCAGGTCCCGGCGATGGTGCCCATTGTATTTTATAACGGACTGGAGCAATGGAACGCGGTGACGGATCTTAGGAGCTACCAGAACAATGGGGACATTTTTGGGGAGTACATCCTGAATCTGAAGTATTATCTTGTAAATCTGGCGGAGATTGAGGAAGACTATATTTTGTCTACAAATACGGTGTTGGACAACATTATGTACTGCGACAAGTTCAGGAAGAAGCTGGAACTGGCAGGAGCGATACGGGAAGCCTACGGGAGGGTGCAGGGTTTAGGGCCACAGGAACGGGAAGAATTCCGCAACTGGGTGAAATATATCCTGCTCTCAGTCTGTGGGAACAAAGAGGCTGTGGTGAAGGAGATCCTGGCCTGGGCAGGCAACGGGGAGGAAGATATGGCGTTTAAATATAATATCATCAGGGCATTTGAGGAAGAACGGGAGGAAGGGAGAGCAGAAGGAAAGGCAGAGGGGAGAGCGGAAGCCATAATAGACTTGCTGGAAGAACATGGTGATATTCCGGATGCTCTGCAGGAAAAGCTGCTCCATGAAAAGGATCCCGAAATACTGAGGTCCTGGCTTAAGATGGCTGCCCATACTCATACCATCGAGGAATTTGAGCGGGGTATCTGTGAAAGCGCAGGCATGCATATGGAAAAAAACCGGACATAACAGAAAATCCCGGTGTCTGAAACCATTTTCCTGTTGCATTTTCTCAGGGCTTCCCTTATAATGAAAATACAAGATGTTGATGCGAAATATAAGGTAACACACAATATATGGATAAACCGTATTTGCAATATCCTTGCAGTACGGTTTTTGCTTGAGAAGAACATGAAGGATTGGTGTGGGAAGGCAGCATCCTGGGGGAATCAATCATTGGATCATAAAAATAGACATTAAAATAATAAGTCAGAACAACAGATTGGAGAAAAAGGAATGAGAATTCAGAAACGTGACGGGCGTGTGGTGCCTTATGAGGAGAGCAAGATTATTGATGCGATCCGCAAGGCGAACAACGAGGTGGAGGAGGGTGACAGGGCGGACGAGGCGCTGATCAGCGAAATCCTGGAGACAGTGAAGAATGAGGGCAGAAAGATGCAGACGGTGGAGCATGTCCAGGATCTGATTGAGCAATGTCTTGTGGAGCACAATAAATATATTTTGGCAAAGAAATATATTGTATACAGATATCAAAGGAGTCTCCTGCGCAAGTCCAACACTACGGATGAATCCATACTGAAGCTGATCCGCAATGAGAACAAGGAGCTTGCCGAGGAGAATTCCAACAAGAACACCCGGCTGGCATCCACCCAGAGAGACTATATCGCCGGGGAGGTATCCCGGGATGTCACAAGGCGCATGCTGCTTCCGGAGCACATTGCCCTGGCACATGATAACGGCGTGCTGCATTTTCATGATGCAGACTATTTTATCCAGCCTATTTTCAACTGCTGCCTCATTGACATCAAGGATATGCTGGACAACGGCACTTCCATAAACGGTAAGCTGATAGAATCTCCCAAGAGCTTTCAGGTGGCATGCACGGTGACAACCCAGATCATTGCAGCCGTGGCCAGCAACCAATACGGCGGTCAGTCCGTGAACATAAAGCACCTGGGCAGGTATCTGCGCAAGAGCAGGCTTAAGTTTGAGGCACAGCTGGAAGATGAATTCGGAGACGACCTGGACAAGCTGGCGAAGGACAAGATTGTAAGGATGCGCCTGAAGGACGAGCTAAAGTCGGGTGTCCAGACCATCCAGTACCAGATCAATACCCTGATGACTACGAATGGACAATCTCCCTTTGTCACCCTGTTTCTACATGTGGACGAGGAGGACGAGTATGTGGATGAGACGGCGCAGATCATTGAGGAGATCCTGCGCCAGCGTCTGAGAGGCACAAAGAATGAGAAGGGCGTATTCGTCACCCCTGCATTTCCCAAGCTGGTGTACGTGCTGGATGAAAATAACTGCCTGAAAGGGGGAAGATATGACTATCTGACCCGGCTTGCGGCAAAGTGTTCGGCAAAGAGAATGTATCCGGACTATATTTCTGCGAAGAAAATGCGCGAGAATTACGAGGGTAATGTGTTCTCCTGCATGGGCTGCCGTTCTTTCCTGTCCCCCTGGAAGGACGAAAACGGGAATTATAAATGGGAGGGGCGGTTCAACCAGGGTGTCGTCAGCCTGAACCTGCCCCAGATCGGCATTATCGCAAAGGGAGATGAGGAGGTCTTCTGGAAACTTCTGGACGAGCGCCTGGGACTGTGCTATGAGGCTCTGATGTGCAGGCATAAGGCGCTTCTGGGGGTGGTGTCCGACGTGAGCCCGATCCACTGGCAGTACGGTGCCATTGCAAGGCTTAAGAAAGGTGAAACCATAGACAAACTGCTGATGGACGGCTATTCCACCATATCTCTGGGCTATATCGGGCTTTATGAGCTGACTTACCTGATGAAAGGCTGCAGCCATACGGCAGAGCCGGGAAAGGAATTTGCCCTGCGGGTCATGGATCATTTAAAGGATACGGCGGCGCGCTGGCGGGAGGAGACGGGGCTTGGCTTCTCGCTCTATGGCACGCCTGCGGAGACTCTCTGCTATCGTTTTGCCAGGATTGACAAGGAGAAGTATGGAGATATTCCCAATGTGACGGACAAGGGCTACTACACGAACTCTTATCATGTGGATGTGCGTGAGCCCATTGACGCCTTTGCCAAATTTACCTTTGAGAGCGAGTTCCAGAATAAGTCTCTGGGCGGCGCTATCTCCTATGTGGAGATCCCCAATCTGATCAATAACCTGGAAGCGATCGAGGAGGTGATCCGATTCATCTATGACAATATCCAGTACGGTGAGTTCAACACCAAGTCTGATTACTGCCATATCTGTGGATACGACGGTGAGATCATGATCAATGAGGATAATGAGTGGGAGTGTCCCCAGTGCCACAACAAGGACCATGCCAAGATGAATGTGACCAGAAGGACCTGCGGTTATCTGGGAGAAAATTTCTGGAATACCGGCAAGACCAAGGAGATCAAATCCAGGGTGCTGCACCTGTAGGCGGAGGAGAACCCTGGGGCGTGCAGATGGCAGGAATGTTTTTTTAAACATGCTCTAAGAGCAGTTCCTTGAAATGGAGGGAAATCAAGTGCATTATGCTTCCATTAAAAAGACTGATGTGGCGAACGGCCCGGGTATCCGGGTCTCGCTTTTCGTCAGCGGCTGTACCCATGGCTGTAAAGGCTGCTTTAACAGCGAGGCGTGGGATTTTAGTTTTGGAAAGGAATATACCCGGGAGACCCAGGAGGAGATACTGGCGGCGCTTGCCCCGGCTTATATCAGGGGCCTGAGCGTGCTGGGAGGAGAGCCCATGGAGCCTCAGAACAGAGGCACGGTGCTGGGGCTTCTGGAGGAGGCGCACATCCGCTATCCGGAAAAGAGCATCTGGTGTTATACGGGTTATGGTTATGAGAAGGACCTTCTGCGCTGGGAGGCGCAGGAGAGAGCGTGCGGCGGGATCAGGGGCGAAGCGGGTATGAAACATCCCGGCACGGTGTCCCGTCTGCTGGAGCTCATAGATGTGCTTGTGGACGGGGAGTTCGTGGAGGAAAAGAAGAACCTGCGCCTTGCCTTCCGCGGATCAGAGAATCAGAGGCTGATTGACATAAAAAAGTCCAGACAGCTGGGAGAAACGGTCTGTCTGGACTTGTAAGAGCTGTTTTGTGTCGGACAAAAAATCAGGCTGCGGATGTTACCGGATCGCTTTCTTGATCGCCTCGAAGCTTTCCTTGCTGATGACGTGCTCCATTTTGCAGGCGTCCTCCAGGGCGACTTCCTCTGCCACGCCCAGTCGAATCAGCCAGGAGGAGATCATTTCGTGGCGTTCGTAGATCATCTCCGCAATCTCCCGCCCGGAGGGAGTGAGGGTGATAAAGCCGGAGGAATCCACCACAATATGCTCTTTTTCACGCAGATTCTTCATCGCCACGCTGACGCTGGACTTCTTAAAACCCAGCTCATTGGCGATGTCCACGGAGCGCACCACAGGCAGTTTCCTGCTCAGTATTAAAATTGTCTCTAAATAATTTTCGGCGGATTCGTTTACAGCCATTCTTACAACCTCCTGTTTTCAATCGCCTGTAACGATCACAGGGTAATCATGGTATAGATAATCCCTGCCTTGAATGTGAATCTATTTTATGAAAATTGCATACTACATTCCAGTTTACTTCAGCATATATGAATATATTATAGCATTTCCGCCGATATAAATCTACAAAAAAATCCTTAATTTGTGTGTATTAAGTCCCTTAATGGTAACGGTTTAGTGACCTGCTGAACTGCTGCCGCAACATGTGATTGCCGGTTGTAAAAACTTGACAATTGTGCAGGGTTTTATTATAATGCCCGTTAAGTCGGTGCAAATGATAGTGATATCCACACCATCTTCCCAGGCAGTGTAAAATCAAAGATTCTGCAGCAAGCCGGATGCGATTCCCCGGACCCCATTGGCAGTGTACCCCTCGGGGCAAGGAGCCAAGACCTTGCAGGTTTTCTGTTTTCCGGCCAGGCGGATACGCTGATTTGCGGCGGGCATGGCTGTGGGGGAAAATATTTATTATTTTTTTGCAACCAAAAGAAAAAAATCCTGTATATATAGGTAGGACGGCAGGACAGGAGAAAGGTGTACACGGTGGATGACAACGAGATTGTAGAAATGTATTTACAGCGTGACGAGCGGGCGATTGCGGAGACTTCCCGGAAATATGAAGCATATTGCATGAAAATTTCCATGAATATACTGAACAGCCGGCTCGACAGCGAAGAATGTGTCAATGACACCTATATGCAGACCTGGAAAGCTATTCCCCCGCATCGTCCCACCGTGCTTGCGTCTTTTCTGGGCAAGATCACCAGGAACCTGGCGATCA
Organism: uncultured Lachnospiraceae bacterium; assembly: GCA_948470905.1. GTDB lineage: Bacteria > Bacillota > Clostridia > Lachnospirales > Lachnospiraceae > Acetatifactor. Next base: position 23,608 of record CAOKQK010000039.1, read on the forward strand.
ACCGATACAACGCGCTGCACGCGGAGAAGAGGGAGGCGGGAGAGTTTGCGCTGTCGCTGGACGAGCTGGACGACTGTGTCGCCGGGGAAAGCACTGTGGAGAGCGAGGCTGAGATCAGGATGCTGAGCCAGGCTATCAGTGAATTCCTGCGGAAACAGCCTGTGCTGGCGCGAAAGGTTTTTGTCTGCCGTTACTTTTACTGTGACTCCATCGCGGAGATCGCAGCCCTGTTTAAGATGAGCGAGAGCAAGACCAAGTCCATGCTTTTTCGGACCAGGAACAAGCTTAAGAAGCATCTGGAGGAAGGAGGTATCACAATATAAAAAACGAAGCATTGGTCAGGGCGATCAGCGAAATTGACGACGACCTGATAAGCGATGTACATACGGTGGAAGAAAATCGTGTCGTTCTCTGGAAAAAGCTGGGTACACTGGCAGCCGGGCTTGTGCTGATCATCTCAGCAGGTTTTTTGTTCACACCGGGGGCGGAGATTACGGTCAGTGTCTTCGGGCAGAAGCTTACGGCGCAGCCTGTCATGGTGGAGCAGGCGGATCAAGGCGCGGGGATTCGCGCTTACAGCCTGGAGCCGGTGACGGTCTTTACCGTTCCTTTGGAGGTCAAGGTCAGCGGGCATACAGCCATAAAAATATCGGGCGGATCCATGCAGGTCTTTGACAGTGAGGGAAGCAGCCTGCTGTATGAGGGAGAAGCTTTTGACGCAGAGGAGGATGTGAGGATTTTCTGGAATGTGGAGGATGCCGGGACGCCGGTCCGGTATGAGATGTCTGTGGAGGGAAAGAAAACCGCGGATACAGTGATCTTGACCTGGGAGGACGGAGAGTGGAAGATCCGCAGGGCGGGAAGCTGACCACACAGGGCTGATAACTCCAAGTGCAGTGTCTGCAAAATGAAAAATGGCAGAAATGCTGTAAAATGGAGGCCAGAAGAAAGGGAAGCACGCCGGAAAACAAAAAGCCTGTAATTAAGGAATAAAAAATCCTTAAAGTGGAAGTAATAATAAGTAAGAGCCAAAGGAAATAATGAAAGGTATAAAGTAATAAGTAAGATAAAGCAGTAAAAAAGATTAAAAAAGCGAAAGCAGTAAGTAAAAGAATTCTAACAAGATATAAGGAGGCATATTATGAAAAAATTATTAGCAATGTTCATGGCAGTAGTTATGATGACAGGCTTTGCAGCCTGCGGTACCGGTGATGACAAGGGAAATAAGGAGCAGATCGAGAGCGCTGCTGCGCTTCTGACAGCAGTGTGGGAGACTTACGGAGAGGAGGACATGTTTGCTGCCATGGGAGGCGGCGGTTCCGAAACCGCGCAGCTGGTGGACGGTGCTCCCGGGAAATTCGAGACCGGTTCGGCTGATATGCTGGATTATTCATTGGGCCTGCCGGCAGCTTCCGCTTCCAAGATTGACGATGCGGCTTCTCTGATGCACATGATGAACGCCAACACCTTCACCTGCGGTGCGTTTCATGTGGCAAAGTCTGATGACGTGACCGCAGTGGCGGATTCCCTGAAGGAAAACATCATGAAAAGACAGTGGATGTGCGGCTTCCCGGACAAGCTGGTGGTGATCACAGTGGGTGACTATGTGGTTTCCTTTTTCGGCAATGAGCAGCTGGTCAATACCTTTAAGACGAAGCTGACAGCGGTATACCAGTCCGCAGAAATAGCTTACGAGGAGGCTATTATGTAACTGCCGCGGCAATGTCTGTCCGGGGATCGGAGTGAGAAGCATTGTGTGTTCTGCCCCGGGGACCGGAGTGAGAAGCATTGTGCATTCTGCCCCGGGGGACCGGAGTGACGGTGCATTACGCGGATTATCAGGAAACCAGAGGAAACAATATGGTATTTTCAAGTATTCCATTTCTATATTATTTTCTGCCCTGTGTGCTTATTTTGTATTTTATGGCGCCCAGGCGGCTGAAAAATTCAGTACTCCTGTTGACCAGCCTGGTCTTTTATGCATGGGGCGAACCAAGGTTTGTACTTGTGATGCTTTTGACAATATTGCAGGGGTATATATTTGGCATACTGATAGAAAGGTACAGGGACCGCCGGGCGAAGCTTTGTCTGGCGGTCTCCGCCGCTGTCAGTCTTGGGCTGTTGGGGTATTGTAAGTACGCTGATTTCTTTATTGAAAATTTTAACGCGGTGACGGGGCTGTCCGTCCCGCTGCTGAAGGTGACGCTGCCCATCGGCATCAGCTTCTACACTTTCCAGATTTTAAGCTATATTGTGGACGTGTACCGCGGGACTGTGCCGGCACAGCGCAATTTCATTAATTTGGCGGCATATATCGCCATGTTCCCCCAGCTGATCGCAGGCCCCATTGTCAGGTATTCCGATATTGCTGCCCAGCTGGAGGACAGGACGCACAGTGTCTCAAAATGCGCCCTGGGCATCAGGCGTTTTGTGCTGGGGCTGGGGAAAAAGGTGCTTTTTGCCAACACGCTGGGTGAGCTCTGCAGCACCTTCAGAGAGTCGGATGACAGGTCGGTACTGTTTTTCTGGCTGTATGCGGTTGCCTGCGCACTGCAGATTTACTTTGATTTTTCCGGCTACAGCGACATGGCAATCGGCCTGGGAAAGGTCTTTGGATTTGACTTTCTGGAAAACTTTAATTATCCCTTTGTCTCCAAAAGCGTCACGGAATTCTGGCGCAGGTGGCACATGTCCCTGGGCTCGTGGTTTCGGGACTATGTTTACATTCCCCTGGGCGGAAACCGTGTTAAGAAGTTCAGATGGCTGTGCAATCTGATGATCGTATGGTTCCTCACAGGCTTCTGGCATGGTGCCGCGTGGAATTTTATCGTCTGGGGGCTTTTCTTCGGCGTATTGCTCATCATAGAGAAATTGTGGTTCTTAAAGGTGTTAGATAAAGAAAGGACAGGGATCCTGCGCCATATTTATGTAGCGATGGTGGTGCTGTTTAGTTTTGTGCTTTTTGACGCGGCAGATATATCCCAGGCATTTTATCACATCAGCTCCATGTTCGGGGCGGGGAATCTGCCCCTGGTTACTGCGGAGAGCCTGTATCAGTTAAAGAGCTACGCGGTCATCCTGGCCGCCGGGATTCTGGGAGCTACGCCCCTTGTATCATATGGCATTCATAAGCTGCGGGAGAGGGGCGTTTTTGAAAAACTGTTCAACGCTGCCGAACCGGTATTCCTGGTCCTGCTGATGCTGGTGATAACGGGTTATATTGTGGACGGTTCTTTTAACCCCTTTTTGTATTTCAGGTTTTAGGAGGTGGCGGAATGTGGGAAAAAACGAAAAATACAGTCACAGTATCTGTGATGGCGGCCTTTTTTCTGGTCTTTTTTGTCTGGTGCCTTTTTAAGCCTGCGGACGAGGCTTCGGACAGCGAGAGAAGAAAGCTTGCAGCTATGCCCGCATGGAAGCTTGCCGATGTTATGTCCGGAAAATATATGAAAGATTTTGAAGATTACGCCATGGACCAGTTCCCGCTTCGGGACAGCTTCCGGACGGTAAAGTCCTACACGGCTTTTTACCTGCTTGGGCAGAGGGATGTGGGAGGGATTTATTTAAGGGACGGATATGCTTCCAAGCTGGAATATCCTCTGCACACAGACTCGCTTGACTATGCGGCGGCAAGGCTTGAACGCATTTATGACAAGTACCTGAGCGGCAAAAATGTGAACCTTTATCTGTCTGTAATCCCTGATAAGAATTATTTCCTGGCGGGAGCAAACGGTTATCCTGCCATGGATTACGGGGAGCTTGTCTCGTACCTTCGGGAGCGGACGGACTATATGCAGTATATAGACATCTTTGACTGCCTGGAGCTTTCAGATTACTACAGGACGGATACCCACTGGCGTCAGGAAAAGATCGTGGATGTGGCGCAGAAGCTTGGGGAGGGCATGGGAGTTACGCTTTCCGGGCAATATACCCGGCGGCTTCTGGATAAGCCTTTTTATGGCGTGTATTATGGGCAGTCGGCGCTGCCGCTTCCCGCCGAGCAGCTTTATTATCTGGACAGCGAGGTCATCAATGCCTGCCGGGTATACGACTTTGAGACTAATTCCGAGACGGTTGTATACGATATGGAAAAGGCCCGGGGCAAGGATCCCTATGAAATATTTCTGGCAGGCCCCAAGTCCCTGATGACCATAAAAAATCCCGGCGCAGACCCGGACAAAAGGCTGATCATTTTCCGGGATTCCTTTGGAAGCAGCATTGCGCCGCTGCTGGTCGAAGGCTATGGGGAGATCACCCTGGTGGATATCCGTTATCTATCAAGCGATATGCTGGGCAGCTTCCTGGACTTTGACAACAGCGACGTGCTGTTCCTCTACAGTACCCTTGTGCTTAATAACAGCGTTACGATGAAATAGCGGAATGTTGGTTCCCGGGGCGGAACCATGCGGGATTTTCATTTCACATCGGTGATAAATTTGCAACATTTTTTTATTTACATCTTGAATTATGATGGAAAATTATGTAAAATGAATTTGCTGATAAAATTTTGACAATCTGCGGCGTATGAAAATGCGGGCCAGATTGCAAAATAATATAAAATATAATTTCAGGAGGAAACTAAAATGGCAGTAAGAGTAGCAATTAATGGTTTCGGCCGTATTGGTCGTCTTGCTTTCAGGCAGATGTTTGATGCGGAAGGGTATGAGGTAGTTGCGATCAACGATCTGACAAGCCCTGAGATGCTTGCACATTTGCTGAAGTACGATACCGCTCAGGGTAGATACAAGTATGCGGACAAGGTAGAGTCCGGCGAGGATTCCATCACCGTAAACGGCAAGAAGATCACAATCTACAAGGAGGCGGACGCTTCCAAGCTTCCCTGGGGCGAGCTGAAGGTTGACGTTGTTCTGGAGTGTACCGGATTCTATACCTCCAAGGAGAAGTCCATGGCACACATCAATGCCGGCGCGCGCAAGGTTGTTATCTCTGCACCTGCAGGAAACGATCTTCCTACCATCGTATACAATGTAAACCATGAGACTTTAAAGCCCGAAGATACCGTTATCTCCGCAGCTTCCTGCACCACAAACTGCCTTGCGCCCATGGCAAAGGCCCTGAACGACCTGGCACCCATCCAGTCCGGCATCATGACCACTGTTCATGCTTACACCGGCGACCAGATGATCCTTGACGGACCGCAGAGAAAGGGCGACAAGAGAAGAAGCCGTGCAGGTGCCTGCAATATCGTTCCCAACTCCACCGGCGCTGCAAAGGCAATCGGTCTTGTTATCCCTGAGCTGAACGGCAAGCTGATCGGTTCCGCTCAGCGTGTTCCCACCCCTACCGGCTCCACCACGATCCTGGTGGCGGTTGTCAAGGGCAAGGTGACAAAGGAGCAGATCAACGACGCCATGAAGGCTGCTCAGACCGAGTCTTACGGCTACAACACAGACGAGATCGTATCTTCCGACGTTATCGGAATGACCTACGGTTCCCTGTTCGATGCAACCCAGACCATGGTAGCTCCCATGGAGGATGGCAATACTCAGGTTCAGGTTGTTTCCTGGTATGACAATGAGAACAGCTACACATCTCAGATGGTCCGCACCATCAAGTATTTCAGCGAGCTGGGCTAAGTCTGAAACAGCGGATAAGGGGCAAACAATGAGACCTTTGGGGTCCGGTCTTTTGGACCGGGCCCTTGTTTTGATTCCCGCGGGCAATGAGTTAAGTCAATTACATTGACTTTGTGCGTGCCTGCACGGGGGTGTTGGTTTCGGGCGGGGAGAGTGGAGTTTCCCGTCTGGCTTCTGAGATGGAAAACAGTTTCGGAAATTTTGGTGACATATTTTGAAGAATTTTGGAGATATAAAGTTTTAGAAATGTTAAAAGGAGATTTATAAAATGAGTTTGAACAAAAAGTCTGTTGACGATATCAATGCAAAGGGAAAGAGGGTTCTGGTGAGATGTGATTTCAACGTGCCTTTAAAGAACGGGGAGATCACTGACGAGACAAGGATCGTGGCAGCTCTGCCCACCATCAAGAAGCTCATTAATGACGGCGGCAAGGTGATCCTCTGCTCCCATCTGGGCAAGGTGAAGGAAGGACCCAACGAGAAGGAGTCCCTGGCGCCCGTGGCAAAGAGCCTTTCCGAGAAGCTGGGCAAGGATGTGGTTTTTGTGGCTGATTACAATGTGACGGGCGCAGATGCCACCAAGGCCGTGGAGGCTATGAAAGAGGGAGATGTGGTGCTGCTCCAGAATACACGTTTCCGCGGCGCGGAGGAGACGAAGAACGGAGAGCAGTTTTCCAAGGAGCTGGCTGACCTGGCTGACCTTTATGTATGCGATGCCTTTGGTTCCTCCCACAGGGCTCATGCTTCCGTGGAAGGCGTTACCAAATTTATCACGGCAAAGGGCGGCACAAACGCTGTGGGCTATCTGATGCAGAAGGAGATTGATTTCCTGGGCAACGCTGTGGAGAATCCCGTAAGGCCTTTCGTTGCCATCCTGGGCGGTGCGAAGGTTGCAGACAAGCTGAATGTTATTTCCAACCTGCTGGAGAAGTGCGATACCCTCATTATCGGCGGCGGCATGGCTTATACATTCCTGAAGGCACAGGGCATGGAAGTGGGCAATTCCCTGGTGGACGACGAGAAGATCGGTTACTGCAAGGAGATGATGGAGAAGGCAAAGAAGCTGGGCAAGAAGCTTCTGCTTCCCATTGATACCACCATTGCGGCAGGCTTCCCCAACCCCATAGACGGGCCGGTTGAGGTTTCCCATGTGGATTCCGATAAGATCCCGTCCGACATGGAGGGGCTGGATATCGGGCCTAAGACACAGGCTCTGTTTGCGGACGCTGTAAAGAGCGCAAAGACCGTTGTGTGGAACGGGCCCATGGGTGTGTTTGAGAATCCCACCCTTGCGGCAGGCACCATCGCGGTGGCGAAGGCGCTGGCTGAGACGGACGCAACGACCATCATCGGCGGTGGCGATTCCGCTGCGGCTGTGAACCAGCTGGGCTTCGGGGATAAGATGAGCCACATCTCCACCGGCGGCGGCGCTTCCCTGGAGTTCCTTGAGGGCAAGGTACTCCCCGGCGTTGCGGCAGCAGACGACAAATAAGACGGACCGGGAAGCAGCAACGCCGTGAGTTGCGGCAGCAGACGACAAATAAGACAGACCGGGAAGCAGCAGCGCCGTGAGCTGCGGCAGCGGACGACAAATAAGACAGACCAGGAAGCAGCAGCGCCGTGAGTTGCGGCAGCAGACGACAAATAAGACGGTCCGGGAAGCAGTAACGCCGGGGGCTGCGGCAGTGGACGACAAATAAGACAGACCGGGAAGCAGCAACGCCGTGAGTTGCGGCAGCGGACGACAAATAAGACGGTCTGGGAAGCAGCAACGCCGTGAGTTGCGGCAGCGGACGACAAATGATATAATGATGCGGAATTGAAAAGGAATCGAGGAAAAGATTATGGCAAGAAGAAAGATCGTAGCCGGCAACTGGAAGATGAATATGACTCCCAGCCAGGCAAAGGCGCTTTGTGAGGAGCTCAGGGAGCTTGTAAAGACCGATGACGCAGACGTTGTCTACTGCGTTCCTGCTATTGACATTGTGCCTGTGGTGGAGGCAGTCAGGGGTACAAATGTTGAGGTAGGCGCGGAGAATATGTACTTTGAGGAAAAGGGCGCCTATACAGGAGAAATTTCAGCGGCAATGCTTGTGGACGCAGGTGTCAAGTACGTCATTATCGGACATTCTGAGAGGCGCGATTATTTCAAGGAGGACGATGCACTTCTCAATAAGAAGGTTAAGAAGGCGATTGAGGCGGGGCTTATCCCCATCCTTTGCTGCGGTGAGACCCTGGAGCAGAGGGAGATGGGTGTTACCATGGATTGGATCCGTCTGCAGATCAAGTCTGATTTAGACGGTGTAACCGCAGATCAGGTGAAGGAGCTGGTGATCGCATATGAGCCTATCTGGGCGATCGGAACCGGCAAGACCGCCACTACCGAGCAGGCGGAGGAAGTCTGTAAGGGCATCCGTCAGTGCATTGCCGAGATGTACGACGAGGCAACTGCAGAGGCAGTCCGCATTCAGTACGGCGGCTCTGTAAATGCCGGCAATGCGGCAGAATTGTTCGCACAGCCCGATATTGACGGCGGCCTGGTGGGCGGCGCTTCCTTGAAAGCAGACTTTGGCAAGATTGTAGCCTATAACAAATAGTAAAACTGCAAAATAATATCCCGGGATTTCCTTCATCAGGATTCCGGGATATTTTTGTGTCACAGTAAAAAATAAACCACCGGCTATGCCGGTGCGTCCCCACCAGCTTCAACTATAAGAAAAGAACCTCCTATGGTATGATGGATATGGGTTTGCCAACCATAAAAAACATACATAGGAGGTATCCAAAATGGATAATAACAGTTTAGCGCATACCAAGTGGGAATGCAAGTATCATCTGGTGTTTGCACCAAAGTACAGAAGGCAGATTATATATGGAAAGATTAAGGCAGATGTGGAACAAATACTGAGTACCCTTTGCAAGAGGAAAGGAATAGAGATAATAGAAGCGGAGTGCTGTAAGGATCATGTGCATATGCTGGTAAGGATCCCGCCCAAGTACAGCGTGTCGGAAATTATGGGTAATCTGAAAGGGAAGAGCTCGCTGATGATATTCGAGCGGCAGGCAAACCTGAAGTACAAATATGGGAACCGTCATTTCTGGTGCAGAGGGTATTATGTGGATACGGTGTGAAAGAACACCAAGCGGATTCAGGAGTACATAGCAAATCAGCTGAAAGAGGATCACGAAGCGGATCAGATGACGCTGAATGAGTATATAGACCCGTTTACGGGTGAGCCAGTACAAAAAGGCACAAAGAAATAAAGCCCCTGAAAGGGGAAGCCAGTGAAGGAAGCCATCGCGGGAGGCTCAAGGAGCCGGCAAGAAAAAGGAGGCGATGGGAAAGCTTTAGGGCAAGCCTGAGAAAGAAGTGCGGTTGGCAAATCCCTCAGGCGCCTTCCGGGCGCAAGTCGGTAAGAGCCCCTTATAGGGGCAGAGCAAGCCACCGGCTAAGCCGGTGGTCTTGACTTATGCGCCCGCGGGGGGATTGACTCTCGTATTATGATCGTGGGCGCCGCCTTCTCACTTTCTCTCATCCAGGTACAGCTGCACCCGGTTGTGGATGACCGCCGTTACCTCCTGGATGCTCTTGCTGCCGTTAAAATAATCCGCCGCTTCCATATAGACGATGTCCAGGATCGGCCCAGTGCGGTATGGCAGGACGTACACATTTTCCAGCGCCGCCAGGTATTCCTCTATCCGTTCTTCCGTTATGTCGGCTCTGCGGAAGGTCTTCATGAATTTAACGATTTCACCTTCATCCACATAGGAGCCCCCGTGGGAATGCGTCCCGGTCTCTCCCAGCTCCTCCAGCCCGTTTTCAATCCACTTTTCCAGAGCAGCCCTGTTCACGGGGACATTGCTTTCCAGCTGTACCTGTGACTTCTCATCCAGCAGGTAAGCCAGGAACTTCAGCGCTCCTTCTCGATGGGGGGACGCGGCATTGACTGCCAGGGTATTTCCGTCATCCACCGCCCCATGGCAGCCGTCGTCAAAGAGCACGCC
>CAOKQK010000040.1 GCA_948470905.1 uncultured Lachnospiraceae bacterium
GTCGGGAGGAAGAATGGAAGCGTGCGGGAATGTGGAACCGGGCAGGAGAGTGGAGTCGGGAGGAAGAATGGAAGCGTGCGGGAATGTGGAACCGGGCAGGAGAGTGGAGCCGGGCGGGAATGGGGAATCGGGCAGGAGAATGGAGCCGGCGGCATTGGAGGAAAGCGGCAGATATGTCTTGATTTTTGTAATGATACGGAGCATGTCACCCAGGAGGACATTCCCTGCCTGTTTGACCGTTTCTATATGTCGGACAATGCCCGTTCCAGCGGCAGCACCGGTCTGGGTCTGACCATCAGCAGGCTGCTGGCGGAAACCATGGGAGGCTCTGTTGATGCGCAGCTTAGGGAGCAGGGGGAACTGCATCTGGTATTCCGTTTTTTGTGCTGATATTTTATAAGGGTTTCATGAGCTGTCTTTTTTACTTGGTTTTGTCTGTGCTGTCCAGCAGCATCTGACTGTGCAGCCTTGCTTTCAGAAGGCTCAGGAACCTGTCGTTTCCCAGCACGGTAAGCATGGGGCCAAAGGACATGACCTCGATCAGCAGTTCAGTTTCCATTGCCTGATTATAATAAATGAGGCACTCGTAGGTATCTTCATCTATTTTGACTGTATTTTTTTCATAGTTGGCAAAGTGAAGCATTGCGCGCTCCAGGGCGTTGCGCCTGTTGACAATGCGCAGCCTTAAAGGTTCTTTATAGTAGGAGCGCTGGATTATGGCGTCTATGTCCACCGGGGAGGAGAGGGTCTTCTCCAGCGGCTGGATGCTCTGAATGCGGGACACATTCAATAGCTCCAGTTTAAAACAGGCATCGGCCGGAAGCGTGTTCATCCGTTCGCGGCGTCTTTTCAGGGTGTGGGGCAAATGGGCAGGTTTCAGGGCAAGGAGCCTGAATTTGTCGTTTTTGGCGGAGTATTCCAGACGGGCGGGGACATAGTGGTGATGTACGCGGTTTCCTTTTGGGGATGAATAGTCTATGTCCACATATCGGTTTTGTTTCTGCGCCTTAAGCAGGGTGCGGAAATGGCTGCGGTAATTTTCATCCTCATAAGGATCTCCGTCGGCGAATCGGTCGAAGTCGCAGAACTGTTCCTGCCTCCAGAGAGGAGTCACGGAGGCAAGCATTTGTCCCAGGGCGTCCAGCTGCTCCTGATCCAGAAATAATCCCATGCGGGGGTCGGACAGCAGCGCCTTGAGATAGGCTTTCTCAAGGTCGGAGACAGGGGCAGTGAAAGAGGCTGAAAGCCTGGAATGGTAGAGTTTCCCTTCCTTTTCAAAGAGATTCCATGTGCCGGACTCCAGCTTGGGGATGATGGAGAGCAGGCTTTCTTCAAAGCCCTCCCCGCAGATCCTGCTGCGGATATCTTGTATGGTCAGCGTATCCTGGCTGCGCAGCAGATGTCTCAACACCTGATAGTAGCAGCTGTATATTTCTGAAAATAATTCCATGATCACACCTATGCCTCCAATGGGTTTTTCAGGAGAACAAAAGTTCTATTTGGGGGAGCTTTCACTCCCGTCTTTTTTTGTCTGGTACATCTGGTACATTGTCTGCAGATCCTGATAAAAGCACCGTTCCACTGACTTTGCAGTACATTTCAGGGACAGGATCCTGCCTGTGAAGGTGCGGATCCAGGGCAGCATCTCATTGCAGTCAAATACTTCAATCTCATATTGATAGATATTTTGTTCCAGCCTTGTCACCGTACCGCCCCTGCCTTCCCGTTTCAGGCGTTCTACAATGTACTGTTCGGAGGGTTCCAGCGCCTGTATGGTCATGGTCAGTTTGTCCAGGTGATGTCCGCTGCCGCCCTGGAATGATACGCCCCACAGCTGCCTGCGGTTCCGCTCCAGCCTCTCCTGCAGTTCCTCGTATTCCGCTGATATCTCCAGGGGAATGACTGCCTTGACTGTGTCCAGACGGTAGCAGGTGAAACGCCTGCTTTTTTTCACATATCCGCACAGAAAACGGCGGCCGCTCCTGGTGCTGTTAAAAATCTTAAGAGGCGTGCAGTCTGCGGTATTGACGGCTCCTTTTTTGGAGCTTTTCATCTCCAGATGTACATCCGCCTTTCGGTTCATGGCATCCAGGAGGGCAAATAGGATTTCGTCTTCCAGGGTATGTACACAGAAGCTGTGCTTTACCCGGAAGGTCCGGTTCGGGTGGTCCAGCTGTTCTGTCAGGTGGTTCCCGACAACGCCGAAGTTCCCAGCCATCTGGTAAAATGCAAGGGCGTCAAGTATCCCCTCATTGGAGTGCATCCAGGCAGTGAGGGAGTTGTCAATGGAATAAACGACGGTTTTCCCGGACTTTTCTTTCATCAGCAGCCCTTCTTTTTCGTAGGTATTGCATTTCCGGCGGACGGTCTGGATATCGAAAAGCGCTTCATATTCTGTAAGCAGCCTGCCCGTTATTTCTTCCGCAGTCAGCTTCATGCCGTCCGAGAGCAGGTCCAGTATCAGGAAATGGAGCACGATATCATTGTCGGTAAAGCTTTTCGTTTTCCACACCCGAAACAGCGGATTGGTGTCAAGGAGGTTGCTGTCGATGGCAAGGGAGATATTGGAGCCGCCGGGGGCGTAATCCTTGCGCACATAGCTGCCAAGCCAGCTTTCCAGGCGTCTTCTCTCGTTGTCGTAGGTCCGGGGGCTCTTGTCCCGGAATTCATCCCTGGTCTTGAAGCCATAGACAAAAAAGTCCCGGACATATTCCCTGGTCTTGGGAAAGCTCTTGATCAATTCCTGAAAATCAGACATTTTTTTACTCCTATTTACAGTTCCCGCTTGCGGGAACTTGTCCCGCTTGCGGGAACTTATTTCGCTTGCGGGAACTTGTTTCGCTCTCTGCACGCCAACACCCCCCCTTGTCTGGAAGAAAATTCAGCCGTTTGTGTGTCCTGATCTTCTTCAGCAGACGTCTTTCAGAATAAATATAACACAGTTCGCAACTTTTTTGAAATGATTCTCTGGAAAAAGTTTCATATAATGGAATTGTTCATCGGATACAGAACAATGATAAGTTTAAGGAGCTGCTGTCAAGGAGCAGTTTCCCAGAGAAAGGATGTGGAGGAGATGTTTGTATTGTACAATGAGAACACAAGATTTCCGGTAAAGATATGGCTGGAGGATGAGAGCAGATTGGAGGAAAGCTGCCTGGAGCAGGCATATCACCTGTCACAGCTTCCTTTCCTACATAAATGGGTATGTCTGATGCCGGACACTCATGCGGGCAAGGGAATGCCTATTGGTGGAGTGATTGCCACAAAGGATGTGATCATACCCAATGCGGTGGGAGTGGACATCGGGTGCGGCATGGATTTCATTCCAACCAATATCCATGTGGAGGATATCCGGGGGATCCAGACAGGAAACGGCACTTTGATTCAGTCCATCATCGGCAGCATTATGAGGGCTATCCCCCTGAACACTGAGAGATACAAGACTCCCCAGGAGTCGGAAGTGTTGGACCGGGCACAGCAGGAAATGGACAGGTACGAGGAGAATGGGGAGCTGGTGCCGCTGATCAGGGACGGGTATTTCCAGGTGGGCAGCTTGGGAGGAGGCAATCATTTCATTGAGCTTCAGGAGGATCAGGAGGGATTGCTGTGTATTATGATCCATTCCGGGAGCCGTCATCTGGGAAAGGCAATCTGCGATCATTTTCATGAGAAAGCGAGGGCTCTGAATCAGATGTGGTACAGTGATGTAAAGGATGAGTATCACCTGGCTTTCCTGCCGGTCCAGTCGAAAGAGGGGCAGCAGTATATTAACTGGATGAACCTTGCCATGGATTATGCCTTTGAGAACCGTGTACGCATGCTGGATAAGACCTGCGCCATAGTGAAAGAGCAGATTGAGAAGCACACGGATCTTAAGGTGGAGTTTGGTGAGGAAATCAACTGTCATCACAATTATGCGGCATTGGAAAACCACTATGATGCCCATGTCTGGGTACACAGAAAAGGCGCGACCAGGGTAAGGGAAGGGGAAATGGCTGTGATACCGGGAGCAATGGGCTCTTACAGCTATGTGGTAGAGGGAAAGGGAAATAAGGAATCCTTCTGTACCTCGTCCCATGGTGCGGGCAGGAGCTACTCCAGATCCGGCGCCGTGCGTGCATTCAGCATAGAGCAGGTCATGGTGGACCTAAAGGAGCAGGGTGTGGTCCTGGGCAAGCGTAAGAAGAACGATGTGGCAGAGGAATGCCGTTTCGCCTATAAGGATATTGACCAGGTCATGGCGCAGCAGCTGGATATGGTCACGCCGGTGAGAAAGCTCAAAACGGTAGGTGTGGTGAAAGGATGATGCCGGACCTGGTCCGCGGGGTCGAGTACCCCGCAGCCTGCCGATGTGCCTGCGTGTGGCGGCACAAAAGGCGCTGGTGTGCCGACATGTACAGGCAAAAGGCGCCATACGCCGACGTGTGTATTGGCAGGCTGCGGGATATTTGACAGCGCCCGGGTATTGGAGGTCACTTCCTGCCCGGCGGTGCCGCCAGCGTGCTGTGCGGTATTCCGCAGATATTCCTGACTTAATGTGGGATTAAGTAAAGATTTGTGAATCGAGGGTTCGACTCCCTCCCGTGTAAACGGTAACTCAGTGGTAGAGTACACAACATTATGGCAAGACATTCAAGTCTGTGGTTCAAATCCACGCCCAAACAAAGCTTTTATCCTGATTCCGGGGCATGTCTCTTACGGCTGCGGCATTTGCCAGGGTCCGATTTTGGCTTATGTCCGTAGGATCATTTCCGGTAAACTGCCAGAGCAGTTTAAGGAAACGTTGAATAAAGCGTTTCCCGTGCCGGATTTGCGCCGTATCCGCGGTGTAGTGAAAGTATGAGAATGCCGCTTAAGCCTGCTGCCTGAAAGCCGGGGATACCGCAGGCCGGAAAGAGGAACAACATTCTGTAAAAAGGTTTTTGTGTGCAGGATGCCCTTCCTCTATACGACCTGCTGAACCGGATTTCCGCATCAGGCTGATGGATGAGGAATCAAAGTACAGCCGCATCCTATGCGGACGGAAGTTTTTGAGAGCAAAGGGGATTCAGAAGCGGAAGCGAAGGAGCAGAAGCGGATTGAGGGGATTCAGAAGCGGAGGCGAATATAGCGTAAATGGAGGAAAAGATCATGAAATATATCATTAGGGATAATCAGGCAGGTTTTGTATTGAAGAACGGGGTGTTTCAGAAAATGATTACCGCTGGAACCTATCATTTTTCCAAGATGGCAGGTTACACTGTGGCGGTGCAGGAGATGCTGGGGGAAATGGACTATCTGGAGGTCCCCTATCAGGTGCTTGCCAAAGACGCAGCGTTCCTGAATGCCACTGTACATACGGAAATTCCGGACGGTTTTGCAGGTTTTATCTACATGAACGGGAAGCTCACATCCTTTGCCACCCGGAAGGAATATGTGTTCTGGAATGTGTTTGACAAATATGAGGTCAGGACCGTGCCTATGACGGAAACGGTCATCGGCGCGGAAATGACAAAGCAGATGCTTTCGCTGGTGCCTGCACGTCTCTATACAGAAGTGTCTGTAGGAGAAGGGGAGGTGGGGCTGGTATACTATGACAATGTAATGCAGAAACCGCTTCACAAGGGTGTATACCGCTTTTGGAATTACTGTCATACTGTTTCCTGCTGTGTGCTTGACATGAGGCAGAAGGAGCTGGATATCGCGGGACAGGAGATCCTGACCAAAGACAAGATCGGCATCAGGATGAATGTGGCATGTATGTATAAAATACGTGACGCGGTGGAATTTGTCTCCACGATCTCGGACCTGAAGGGACAGCTTTATCCTGCGGTACAGCTGGTGATCAGGGAGATTGTGGGCAATTACAGGCTGGATGAGATACTGGAGGCAAAGGAGCAGATATCCGGGGAGATTTACGAGGCGCTGAAAAGAAAAGAGGAAATGTTCTGCGTAAACTTCCTCACTGCCGGGATCAAGGATATCATATTGCCCGGCGAGATCAGGGAGATTATGAATTCGGTCCTTGTGGCGGAGAAAGCGGCGCAGGCAAACGTGATCGCCAGAAGGGAGGAGGTGGCATCCACCAGATCCCTGCTCAATACGGCGAAGCTCATGGATGAGAACCAGACGCTCTACAGGCTGAAAGAGCTTGAGTACCTGGAGAAAATCTGTGAGAAAGTAGGCGAGATATCTGTAAACGGCAGCATGGGCATTGTAGAACAGCTTGGGAAAATGATGGGGCAAGGCAGTGCTGAGAAGTTACGTAAAATCTGAAACCGGACATGAGGACTTATTGCCCTAAAAGAGGATGACAGAAAGAAGGATATGCGATATAATTTGATTCAAGGGAAGTGAATACTTTATGAAAAGCCAGTATAACAGAACCATCACTGCCTGCTTTATTGGATCTATTGTTCAGGCAATTGTAAATAATTATGTGCCCCTTCTTTTTTTGAACTTTCAGCGGAACTATGATATACCACTTGCACAGATTACACTTCTGGTCACTTTTAATTTTGGTGTGCAGCTCCTGGTGGATTTACTGTCCGCGGGCTTTGTGGACAGGATTGGCTATCGCTCGGCTATGGTGGCGGCACATGTGATGTCTGCGGCGGGAATGCTCCTTTTGATAATTTTGCCGGATGTACTGCCGTCATCGTTTGCGGGAATACTGATTGCAGTCATGGTATACGCCATGGGAGGGGGACTTTTGGAAGTCCTTGTCAGTCCGGTGGTGGAAGCGTGTCCGTCTGACAATATGGAAGGAAATCATTTCAAGGAAAAAGCAATGAGCATGCTGCACTCTTTTTACTGCTGGGGGCATGTGGGGGTTGTTTTGCTGTCAACGTTGTTTTTCCACTTTTTCGGCATTGGCAATTGGAAGGTATTGGCGGCTTTATGGGCGGTGATTCCCATTTGTAATGCTTATGTATTTACAAGGGTTCCTATTGCCCCCTTGCTTGAGGACGGGGATAAGGGGCTGGGCATGAAGGAACTGCTGGGCATGAAAACCTTCTGGGTCTTGTGGATCATGATGGTCTGCGCCGGAGCAAGTGAGCAGGCTGTCAGCCAATGGGCATCCGCTTTTGCGGAACAGGGGCTGGGGATTTCAAAAACAGCCGGGGATTTGGCCGGTCCGATGGCATTTGCTGTTTTTATGGGAACAGCCAGGGCGCTTTATGGGAAATACGGCGAACATATTGAACTGAATCGATTCATGGTGTGTAGTGGTATTTTGTGTATTCTTTCATATTTGGGGATATCTCTGCTGCCAATCCCGCAGTTAAGTTTAGCGGCATGTGCAATCTGCGGTTTTTCTGTGGGCATCATGTGGCCGGGAACATTCAGCAGGGCTGCTAAAGCGCTCCCCAGAGGTGGAACGGTCATGTTTGCCCTGCTGGCACTTGGCGGTGACATAGGTTGTTCAGGCGGGCCTACGCTGGTTGGCTATATGTCCAGCAAAATGGGAGGAAATCTGAAAATGGGAATCCTGG
The DNA here is from genome assembly GCA_948470905.1 of uncultured Lachnospiraceae bacterium. Lineage (GTDB taxonomy): Bacteria > Bacillota > Clostridia > Lachnospirales > Lachnospiraceae > Acetatifactor. The sequence continues at coordinate 7,476 of CAOKQK010000040.1, forward strand.
CGGGAGGTGTATTTCCGATACTGTCACTGCTTGGATGCCTTTCATACAGGAAACAGGATCGGAACAGCTGATGACAGAATGGGGGGAAACGGCAAGTACGGCGGTCCTGTGAGGAATGGGCTTTTATTCCCGCGGGCAGTGAGTCATAAGTCCATGGGACCTTGACGAATGCTGCGGGGTTTTTGATTTATGAACAGTTCCATAGCCGGAGTTTCAGATAGCTTTGAACGATGGCTTCGGTTATGCCCGCAAGCCCCCTGCGTGGCTGCCTGCAGTACGGCAGGTTTGATGCACGTTTGTTACAGCGGGGGTGTTGGCTTAGGAAGGAGTCGGACGCAATGGGTTTAAAGAATAGCTTTATCAATGAATTTGGCCAGGTGGAGGGGATTGCTTTTTTTCCGTATTTCCAGAAAAACATTACCGTCCTGTGTCAGGAGGGAGTGTCCCCTGAATATGCGGAGAAGTGTCTGGGATATCTGGAGGAGGTGGATGATGCCCTCATGCTCCGGATATGTAAATATGCGGAAAATTTTCTCAAAGATACACTGGATAATACCTCTGTGGGGGAACTGGGCGACGAAGAGGCATTTCCCTACGATGACCTGCCGGATCTGCTGCGGTATATCAGTTTTGAGGCTTTATACATAGAAGAACCGCCGAAGTCCGTGGCAGGCGCTTCGGAAATATTTGTTCTAAATCTGACCGGGGGCTGTGAATGGTGGGAGGATGAGGGGCTTCAATGCCTGGTGAGGGACGGGGAAGTTGTCTATCTGGGGCATTTCGGTAATTTAAGTGTCTGGGGTGATTACTCTGAGATGTATATTGGCAATTATGTCCTGTATGAAAGCTATCGGGAACGGCTGCTGGAGTATAAACAGAATATGGTAATCCAAACGGACAATGGACAGATGCGGACGCAGAGCTTTTATGACCATTGGAACGGGAAAGGCGCTCCGATCAGGCAGAAGATTACGGAGCTTGTAAATTATGTCGCAGCGAAGGAAGGCATATCTTTTGGAGAGGCTGTCATCGCTTTGGAAGACACATTTTTTTACCAGCTGATGAATGAATATCCCCGGCTTTTGGATGAGGACACAGATTTCTGGCATAAGTGCTATGACGTTGAAAAGGAGACGGATGCAGGGGAGCTTATGCGCCATCTGTGCGAGAACTGCGAGTGGGACCTGTTTTGACAGGAAAGCTGCCGTGATCCCTGCAGGCAATGAGCCAACAGTAACAGTTCAGACCTCAATTTCACTGAACTGTCACCGCTGCCTCATTGCCCGCGGGAGTATTGTCTGGTATTTATTTAAGCTTTATAGTAGTCCAGCATGTGTTCATAAATGCTTCTGGTTTGTTGTTCATCTCCCCATGATAAAGGGTCATCAGCATAGCATAGGGTCCAAAATGGTTCTATGTCCTGAATGCTGCCTGGGAGGCTTTGCCATAAGTGGTACATTCGACCGGCAAAAAAATGTATATCCGGGCAGTCAAGATAAATCACCTTTAATTTGCTCATTAACAGCCTGCCAAACCGCGCCATGTCAAGACCTTTATAATCAATATGTGTCTTCACATAAAGAATGGCTTTTCTAATGTCTGTTTCCCATTCTAAATGGAGGAGATCATCGTTTTCGGGAGCGTTGAGGAATAATTCATCAAGCCGTCTATTGTACTCTTTTTCTGTTATTAATTCTTCATCAAGCAAAATCGCATAAACCAACAGTTCTTCCATGATAATGCTGCCTAACTTCAAAAATTCGTCTGATTGCATCCATTTCAATTCCATGGATTTGGGAATTGAAAATTTCGTTTATGCCCTGCAGGGCAGGTTACAGGTATTTTACCCTTGCTTCGTCCAGGAAGCCTCTGGCAGCAGGAGATTCCTGGGACTTGCCCACTGCGATGACCGCCAGGGGGATACTGCCTACCTCCAGTATTTTCTGCATTTCCTTCACCCGGTGAGCAAGCGGATAGCAGCCGCACCAGCAGGTACCGTAGCCCAGCTCCTTAGCTGCAAGCAGTATGTTCTGGGCGGCGGCGCCGCAGTCCTGGGGCCAGAAGCCCGGGCAGATATTTTCCTGCAGGTCGGGCCTGCCGCAGATTACGATGGCCAGGGGAGCGGTGGCGAGCATCTGGGTGTAGGGCATTGCTTTCATAATTTTTTCTTTTATTTCTCTGCTTTCTACGACGACAAATTCCCAGGGGCGCGTATTACATGCGCTGGGTGCCATCATGGCAGCTTCCAGAAGCTGTGTGATATGTTCCCGCGGTACCATTGTTTCAGGGTCGTATCTGCGGATGCTGCGGCGGGATCTGATTGAGTCTAAAGTGTTCATAATAGTCCTCCTGGTTTTAGAACCACTTACAGGGAATTGTTAAAAAATGATCTGAATTTTCTTTAAATCCTATTTTCTCATAAAAGCTCTTTGCCATATCTGTTTGTACTAACCACTCTGAGCTTTCGCATGCGTTTATACATCTTTGTACAAGTTCTTTACCGATACCTTTATTTTGAAATTTTGGCAAGACGGCTAAATCATAAATTATGGAGCGAAAATGTAAGTCACTTAAAACTCTTACGCATCCCACTAAATGTCCATCAACCCATGCAGAAAAAACAAATGTTGAATTTATAAAGCCGATATTAAAATTATCAATCATTTCTTGTGTTGTTTCATTTTCTTTTCCCCAGCCTACTGCAAGAAATAATTGATATAACTCATTGCAGGGTAAATCTTTTAGGTTTTTATATTCGATATACATTTTATACAGCCTTTCTGTTTTTACTTTACAATTATCTCATAGTTAATTCTCATACCTGCATATTCTGCATTATATGGTTCTTCACATTTACTTATGAGTTTAAAACCTGTGCTTTCATAAGTGTGTTGTGCCGGAACAAGGATTTCATTTGTTGTAACAATAATTTTTTTCGCTCCCTGCGCAATGATACGTTTTACTGCTTCCTGCATTTGCTGCCTGCCATAACCATTTCCTTTATATTTTGCCGCAATGCAGTTATGCCCGATTTCCGCGGATTCAGGTATATTGGTGGGATTCCATGTTACAAACCCTATAGGAATGTTATAAAGGACAGTCATAAAGCCGCTGGACTCTGCAATGTGTGGATTATCATAGAAAAAATTTTCAAAATCCTGCCATTGATTGAAACAATCACGCTCAAATCTTGGTTCAAAGGAATACCCCTCTTTCAAAAGGGCGCAGAGTGTCCCGCGTGGAAAATCCGTTATTTTTCTAAATTCAATATTCATAATGATCTCCATTCCACCGCCCTTTGCTGACGGCACAAATAGTCATAAAAGTCCTCTGTGTCCTTATCATACCTGTTTTGAGAGGGGAAGTCAACTGTTGCAGCTGTCTGTTGTTTTGTTCCAGGCATCCTCCCCGTAGCAATCATCACAGCGGTAAACTCAGCCTGTGCCTTGTATAAGATGGTCTGCCGCATTTGCCTATATCGAATGAATTCGGATATAGGCAAGTAAGGCAGACCATCCATATAATTAATATTATAGATATTTCCTGGAGGATTCCGGAGTAAGGTTGTACTGTTCCTGGATTTTGAGCAGGATTGTCTGTGCGGGCACTCCTAAATTTTTTAATATGGAAACAGTGCCCCTGATACCTTCCTCTATGCCTTCTCTCCGTATGGTTTTTGCCTCATATTCTAAAACTTTTCCGCCCATGATCTCTTTCACTCCTTTCTTGACAGAATCGTACTTTGCAGCAAGATGTTCCAAGACTTTGTTTGACATGTCGATGATGGTGCATCTGGTATACTCACTGATAAATCCCTGGTCAGAGAGTTCTTCCAGCCTGTTTTTGATGTGTACGTATTCCTCCTGCAATGCCCTCAGCTTCGTTTTGTCCTTTTCATATTCTTCAAACCGTGATTCGTGGGAAAAGATATAGAAAGGGATCAGCAGAAGGAGGTTTTTGTCAAAGATTTCATCCAAAGTATATTGTTGAGATTTTATCACCTGAATATCGTATTCTACTGTCCCGCCCGGCGTCACCATCCTTATCGTAAGCGAATCGGGGGTGGATCCATGATGCCTCAAAAACAGGACGGCGGAATGGGGTAGTGTCACGGTAAGCACATTCCCTTTGATCACGCCTTCATCGAGAGCAATCTGGGTATCGTATTCAAAAAACCTGACCAGCATACTGTTATCTGTGCTGCTCTGGCATTCCAAGTGGTATTTTTTGATCTCACTGCCTTCTATCTGAAAGCTGGTATCGGTAATCCGTTCCTCCGCATTCCCGCCCTACTGGTTGAGGAAGTGTTTATTTGGAGAAAAAGTAATCTTTTCCTGCCCTGAATAATGTTCCCCGAACACTTCGTTGATCATGGGGATGATCAGGGAGCTGCAATCATTCAGCAGGGTACGAAACACATCGTCATAAGGTGTGCTTGTGATTTTTATATTTTCCATTGGCATCAGCTCCTGTTATTTCTGTGGGACCTTTGATTATATTTTACCACATTCTGCAGATTTACTCAATCAGAAAACACTTTATCCCCGCGGGCAGTGGGCTGGTGCGGTAACAGGCACCGGTGAGTTGGTTGTGACAGGTCAGATGGACGATGGGGAACAGGAAAGCAACGGTTCGGTGGCCTGTCGGACTGTCACAAGGGAAATGGGAAAAAGCTGGCAAACAAATGGCTTGAAATCAGCCATTTCCTGTGAGATAATAACATTGTTTGAAGAAAAGCAGCCGTGTAGAAAACAAAGGATTCCGGCAGGCTGTCAGGAGAGTTGGTTTCGGCAGGCAATGAGCCAAAGCCCAAGAAGCTTACTTCTCTGAGACCTTGGCGAATGCCGCGAGGGTAACAATGTCCTAAAGGACATATCATAGCGTCCTTCGGACACATTGCGATCTGCAGCGGGGGTGTTGGCTCTGTGGCACAGGGCGGGCAGAAGGAGTAGGAAATGTTTGATAATCATGGGATGTATGATGAGGATATCGTGGAAAGTGCGGAGCAGGTGGCAGCGGGAGAGCTGATCCTGTCTCTGGATGATCTGGAGTTTTTGCTGAACAGGGCTGTGGATCTGTCGCTGAGACAGAAGCTGGAGGACAGGCTGATATTTGGAGTCTTTGAGAAAATGCTGTCCACAGCGGATTTGGATGACGACAGTGAGATGGAGCAGATTCTGGATGCGGCACTGCGGATTCAGAAGGGCGAAATGGATGAGCCCCTGCACGCGCTGGATATGATTGCGGAGAGCGGCGTCAGTTTTATGGAGCAGAGGTATTGCAGCGGAAGCCTGACTACATTGCGGGACTGGTTTCTGGGCTGGAAGCCGGATATCATGATGCTGGAAAAAATGAAAAGCATGGGAATCGACCTGGACACGCCCCTGGTCAAAGGCAGGACGCCCGCTTTCCTCGTGGCCAGTAAGGAATATCACAAAAAGAGTGCCTTCGATAAGAAGGATCCGGAGGAAGAACTGGCGAAGGCGATGGCATGTTTCAGCAGGGAATCCATGGAAGCGTTGGATGACAAGGGGATTTCCGCAGCGCACGAGGCCGCAAAGAACAATCATGCCAGAATGATGGAGGTAATGATCCGGGCAGGGATCAATGTCAATCTGACGGAGGATGCCCCACAGGTCGCCGGAACGACTCTTTTACATACGGCATGCCGGTACGGGAATCCAGAGGTGGTAAAGCTGCTGATAGAGGCAGGAGCTGACGACACCATGCTGAACGCGAAGGAAGAATCTCCGGCGCATGTGGCGCTTTTTCATAATTATATAACCGGCTCCAAAAGGTTGGAACCGGAAGACAGGATAGAGTTGATAAGGGAGCTGAAACATGTGGATGTGCCGGGAAGATACGGTATGACGCCCATGATGGCGGCACTGGAGTGCCAGGATTACGGTATCAGCCACTGTCTGGCGCCTGTTTTCATCGAAAAGGGAGCAGATGTAAACCACTCAGATGACTTAGGGAATACGCCGCTGTTGCTTGCTGGCGGTATGGATATCCTGAAGGCGCTGGTGGAAGCGGGGGCGGATGTGAACGCCAGAAACCGGAACGGAGACACTCCTCTGCACAAGGCGCTCATGAGACAAAGCAGCCGGGAAGCACGGTACCTGATCAAGAAAGGCGCAGATGTGGGCGCGGTAAATGAGGAACAGGTAACACCGATGCAGCTTGCCGTGGAAAATGGTTTTGAGGAGCTGCTTCCCCTTATGGGGCTGTAGGATAGGAAAAAGCCGCCTTGAGGGCTGGGGGAACTGTGACTCATAGCAGGGGTCTGACGCACAGCAGCCTTGCAAAATGAGCACGGGACGCTCATTTTGGCTGCGCGGTTTCCGCAGGGTGAAGTGGGGACTTTCATAGTAAACCCCCATGCCCCGCGGCAGCACCACTGTGGCATGAAAGTGGGGACTTTTATAGTAGAATAGGAGAATTAACATGGTATATGATGCGGATGAATATAGAGAGATGAGGCCGAAGGTATTGGCGGGGGAGATGGAGGTGTCAGCGTCGGATCTGTGGACCATACTTGATGATATTTCCACCAGTATTATACGCTTCCCTGATGAGGAGGAATATGGGCATTTCAGGGATGACGCGGCGGCTCTTTTTAAGCTGCTTCTTCCGAAGCTTGACCTGGATGAAGAGGAGGAAGCGGATATTTTCTTTGAGGCGATCGACACGGTATTGGAATATCTTAAGCCGGATTTGGTTCTTGACATCCTGGCGGAGGCCCGGGTCGATTTTACGGAATTGATGTATTACAGCGGCGAGCTTACCAATGTCAGGGATTTCCTCATAAGAAACAAATTCAGCATAGGACTGCTGGAAAAAATGGCACAGATGGGTGTTGATCTAAATGCCGCCCTGATTAAGGGCAGGACGCCTGCTTATATATTGGCGGAGGAGTATTCCGTGAGCAGGTATGAGGCCGAGCCGGATGAGAGGGAGGAGGTCCTGGCCAGGGCAGCGGAGGAATTTTTCAGCGTGGAATCCATGGGAATGCTGAATGCCCAGGGTACGTCCGCTGCCCATGAGGCGGTTCGGGGAAATCATACCCTGATGCTGGCGGTAATGCTGAAAAAGGGAGTCGATGTCAATCTGACGGAGGATCTGCCCGCCGTGGCGGGAAACACCCTGCTCCATATTGCCTGTGAACGCTGCTATCCCGTCATTGTCAGGCAGCTGCTGGAGGCGGGGGCAGACGATACCATGATGAATGTGAAAGAGGAAACGCCCGCCCATATGGTGGTTGGAGAGAAAGTGGGCGCATGGCAGGTATCCAATGACGACAAGGCAGAGACGTTGAAAGCGCTGGAGCATATTGATATACCAGGCAAGGACGGAGTAACGCCCCTTATGCTTGCCCAGGACTACCAGCTCCGCTCCTCGGATATCCTGACCCCTGTGCTCATCGAAAAGGGTGCGGATGTAAATCGTGTGGACAACGAGGGAAATACCGCCCTGCTGCTCCATGCTGAATGGTCCTGTGACAGGGCGGTTATCAAGGCGATGCTCAAGGCTGGTTATGATATTAACGCCAGGAACAGCGACGGAAATACAGTGCTTCATTTTGCGGTTAAGAACAGAAGCAGCGAGACGGCGGTCTTTTTGATCAAAAAGGGCGCCGACTATAATATTGCCAACGAACAGCAGGTCACGCCCCTGCAGATGGCGGTGGAATACGGCCTGGACGAGGTGCTGCCTTTTATGGGGCTGTAGTGAAGAGGGCGGAATCAGTTCCCGAAGGCGGGAACTGGAATGAGGAGGTTTTATCATATGTTGCCAACAAGAAAGGAAGCGGAGGCACTTTTGGAGGAGGCCGAAAGCTGTAACCCGGGGCCATGGGGGGATCACAGCCGTGTGGCAGCCCATTGCGCTGAAAAAATCGCGGAGGCATGTCCGGGGCTGGATGCTGATAAAGCATATATTTTGGGATTGCTTCATGACATAGGAAGAAAATTTGGCGTCAGACATTTGGGGCATGTATCGGACGGTTATACCTATATGATGTCGCTGGGCTTTGATGAAGCTGCAAGAATTTGCCTGACACATTCTTTTAATAACAAAACACTGGACGAATATAATGGAAAGTTTGATACTACCGAGGAAGAACTCCATATGATTCGGGAGGAACTTACAAAAATTACCTACGATGAGTATGACAGGCTGATCCAGCTGTGCGATTCTTTGGCAGGGGCAGGGGGTGTTCTGGATATAGAAGAACGTATGGGGGATGTGAAACGCAGGTATGGCTCCTATTCACAGGAAAAATGGGACTGTAATCTGGCTTTGAAGAAGCATTTTGAGGAACGGGCCGGGAATGATATCTATCGTATTGTAGAGAAAGATACTTTCAGGCCGAGAGAGAATGGTACGGCAGTAAAATTTCATGAAAATGTAGAGGACGGATTGTTAAAGTTTGCTGTGATAATAGCCAAAAACCAGGGGAAATACGTATTTTGCAGGCATAAAGACAGGAATACATGGGAAATGCCGGGCGGACATCGGGAATCCGGAGAAACCATTTTGGATACTGCAAAGCGGGAACTGTACGAAGAAACAGGGGCGCTGGATTTCTCCCTAAAGCCGATTGGAGTATATTCCGTCGCGGCATCCTGCAGTATGGATGGGCAGGAATCTTTTGGAATGCTGTTCTGGGCAGAGATTAAGTCGTTTGAAAAAGAGTTACATCATGAAATTGAGAAGATCATGATTACGGATACGTTGCCGGATCAATGGACGTATCCTCTTATCCTGCCAAGGTTATTGCAGTATGCAAGGGAGAAAGGATACCTGTGATAATCTCCACCGGATATAATGGATCTTTGCGGGGATATGAGAATTGCAGCTGCGTAAGGGGCCTGGTGCAATGTGAAGCAGAAAGACGTTATTATTGGAATTTTTATGGAGGCATGCAATATGGAGTTGCAGATACGAGCTTACACAAAAGATAGAATACCGGACGTTTTGGATTTTGAAAGGAGATTGCGCAGGGAGGAGGACTTCTGGGGGTGGGAGATCGATCAGGCATATGTCAGGGCTGTTGAAAGCAGCTTTGATGACAGGAGTTTTGAAGATGCCATTTCTCTGTTGGCATATGATGGCGGTGCGGTTGTGGGGAGGATTGACGCTTCCCTCATTGCAAGCCGCTTTGACGGGTCAAAAAAGGCATATCTTGATTGGATCTGTGTCATAAAAAGCAGCAGGCATCAGGGCGTGGGGCAGCGGCTTCTGGAATCTTTGAGGCAAATCTTAAAGGACAGGCAAATTAACACGCTGGTTGCTTTGACTGCCGCCAATGAGGAGGCGCAGCGTTTTTATAAGAGTGTCCCCGATTCCGTGATGAGGGATGTTGGCATTTGGATTGATATTAAGTGACGTAAAACCCAATTCTGATAGGACAAATTTTTTCAGCATTTAATTTCTTATGTATTACAGCTGCGCTTTTTCCTTACAAGTGCAATGTATACAATTTCATCCGTTTCACTATAAAAATATCTGGTTTTTCCACACTATTTACAGTTCCTAAGTATCGTAACACAATTTGGTGAATTTTTCAGGAAACACAAATTTTGTATTGGCAGGCAATCATAGATTTTTCCTTGACAAATATATCAGATGGTGATATATTTGGTGTAAGATATATCGAGCTCCGATATATTTAGAGATATTTGATGCGGATTGTCACAAAAATTGGATCACTTAAATTTTAAAGGAGGGTTTTCAAATGGGTTGCGGAAATCGGTTTGAGGTAGTTTACAAAGAGGATAATGCGCTTATCAAAGGAGCAAAGATGGTACTTGTGGACAGGGCGACGGGAGTGCATTATCTTTTTTTTCAGTCAGGGTATGCAGGAGGACTGACTCCTTTGTTGGATGAAAATGGGAAACCTGTTATTGCGCGGTAAGGGGAGGTGGAGGAATGGAGAAGAACACACCGCTGACAGAGGCATTGTACTATATTCTGCTGTCAGTGAGAAAGCCGAATCACGGTTACGGGATCATTCAGGAGGTTGAGAAGCTGACAGACAAAAGGGTGGTGCTTGGGCCGGGGACCCTTTATGGGGCGATCCAGACCATGACGGCAAAGGGCTGGATCAGGATTTACAGTGAAGAAACCGATTCCCGGAAAAAAAAGGAGTATCTCATCACTGATTTGGGCAGGGCGATTTTTTCGGAGGAAAAAAAGCGGCTGTCAGAGCTTCTGCAGAACGGGGAATTGATGGAGGGGGAGAGCGATGGTTAAATTCAGGTTGTATTTTGATAAGGAAAAGGAAGCGGAATGGCTGAATGAAATGGCGGCGAAAGGCTGTGCCATTACAGATTATGTCATGGGCTTTTACGCTTTCCGGGAATGTCTTCCTGGGGAATATGTATATCAGATTGACATTGTAGACGGTTTCTTTGGCGTAAATGACGGCTACAAAGAGTTTATGGAGGAAGCCGGGGTGGAACTTGTGTGCCAGTGGGGATGCTGGGTCATTCTGAGCAAAAAGGCGGAGGACGGACCTTTCAGGCTGTATACGGATGTGGAATCCTGTATAGAACATTATTCTAAAGTAAGGAAGATGTTTAAGGTGGTTACGGTAATGGAGATCATCTGCCTGACAATCATGCTGTTTAATACGATAAAAGGCTCATTGGCGGCATTAAGCCTTTCTTTTGTAATGATGGCGCTTATTATGGTGCTGATCCGGCAGGTGATGCATATGAACAGGATTCTGGCAGAATTGAAAGAACGCATGGGGGAACCTATGGGATTTGCCATAGGCAAAAGGCGTAGGCTGTCAGGATTTATTGTCTGGGGATTTCTCATTAACAGCATGGGGATTTTGCTGCAGGGGTGGGAGTTTCCATATGGAGGGTTGGTGAGAGGAATTGTACATGGGCTGGCATTGGTGTCCTTCTGTATCGGTTTGATACAGACTTTCCGGAGACATGAAGGCTCCATTGATAAATAAATTGTCAGGTAGAAGAAACTGAAAGCGGAAGAAAGACCAGGTGAAAAAGCAGGAGAGCCGCATGGGGAAAAAAGAGCCGCACAGGGAAAAGCAGGAGAGCCCCACAGGGAAAAAGTAGGAGAGCCGCATAGGGAAAAGCAGGAGAGCCGCATGGGGAAAAAGTAGGAGAGCCACATAGGGAAAAGCAGGAGAGCCCCACGGGGAAAAACAGAATGTCACACGGGAATGGAGGGCAGTATGTCTGATATAAAAAAAGATTTAAAGAAAATAATATTGGCAGGGATTGTATCAATTATTTTATATAGTTTTCTGCATGAATTGGGGCATTGTATTGCCATATGGATTTATGAGGGCAGGATAAAGGCTTTTCGGTCCTTTATGCTGTATGGTCATGCAGCATTTGAAGGGGATGCGGCTGCATGGAAACCGCTTGTCGAGCTGGCGGGGGTTCTTTTGACGACACTGACAGCGTTCTGCCTGCTGTTCACCTATCGCAGGGGTTCTGGGAGATCGTTTGTATATTATTTGAAAACAACATATATTTTTGTGTGTATTCTCTTATTGGATTCGTGGATTAGTATGAGTATCATGTATCTGATGGGGGCATGGGATTCCTGGAGTGACGTGCAGAAGTTTATCCTAAAGTCAGGGATTCCGCCTGTGGCTGTCATGGCTGCCGCAACTGCCCTTATCATTTTCATGGTGTTTATTTTTATAAAAAGGCTGACAGCGGCGGAGCCTTCCCAATGGCAGAAGAAGAACATGAGGAATATGGGAATATTGCTTGTGGGAATCATGATGCTTGTGGGTTTTAGTCAGCCGCTTTTTATGAGCCTGGATGCCCGGCTGAAATTGGGCAGTGGATTTCGGGTGACAGAAAAGGATGGAAGTCAGGAGTCTATTTTGAAAAAGCAGTTTGAGACTGTAATAGAGGAGCAGGGCACCTATATTCTGAAGATGCGTTGGAGCGCTGACGGCTTTATCACCGGAGTCATAGTAAGACATGGGGATAAGATGGTGTTTTATTGCACCGCAGAAAAAATATTTATGGATACGAAACCGATGGAATTGGAGAGCGGGAACTATACCTTTTCCCTATACTGCCTTAACAGTATGGAAGATTTGGAAAAATTTTATGATATTGTTGGCCAGGAGGTACCAGAGACGGACTACAACTTCCGGGGTGCAGACAAATATGCTGTTTTTGGAGGGTATGAGTTTGTCCGGAGTCTTCAGGGAAACGCTGATTAAAGCGTTTCCCGCGCCGGATTTGCTATAGTACTGTGTTGTGCGATTAACAGTGAATTCAGCAGATAAAAAGGCTGTTGTACTGCATTTTTTGAATGTCAGTCCAACAGCCTTCTTTGATTCCAGCGGATAATGTTAATTTTCCTGAGCCCGGGACAATTTAGTCCTCATCGTCATCATCCTCGTCGTCCACATAGGGCTCAGGCGTCGGTTCCGGAGTCGGAACCGGGGTTGGCGCCGGCACAGGCACAGGTTCCGGAGTGGGTTCGATTATCGGAGGACGCAGACCTGCGGCAATCTCTCTCTGGATGATTTCCCACTGCTGTGCATTCACGACTGCCTCGTAATTGGGATTGGCGTAGAAGGAGTCGTCATGCTGGCAGGTTTCGGAGGTGCGGGGACGCGTGACCGAGACGGTGCCGTCAGGGTTCGTGGTGATCATGGTCGATCCCTCGATGAGGGCTGCATCCTCCAAAAGGGGAAGCTCGATCCTGCCTCTTACCTTGAAAGGGCATTGTTCGGTGGCGGGCAGCTGGTCATAATTGCAGATATCGCCCTCATAGTGTACCTTGCAGTATTCGATGGGAACGGTGCCCTCCGCAAAAAACTCTGACTTTACATTGCCGTCGCAGAGCCCGGGAATGGGCAGCAGGCCCGATTTGGTACATATGTCAGCCTTCACGATGCCCTGGGGGGTCTTGAAGGATTCGTGGGGCAGGTTCTCATGGATCCGCATCATGACGGCACGCCACATGGTCTGTGAGATGGCGCCTTCATTGTTGGAGGTTTTCTGGCTTAAGTTTATATTGTTGTCATAGCCTGTCCAGGTGGTGCAGGTATAATAAGGAGTAAAGCCGGAGAACCAGGTGTCCAGAGGTCCGGTGGAAGTCCCGGTCTTTCCCGCTATTGCCATATTTTTGTCAAAATTGCAGCGGGTGCCGCTTCCTTTGGTGATCACGTCGGTCATGGCGCTGGTCAGCAGGAAGGCGGTGGTTTCTTTGATGACCTGCTTGGACTTGGGGTTTGTATTGTCCAGGATCACGTTTCCTTCCGAGTCCAGAACCCTGGAGTAAAGCTTGGGTTCCACGTAGTTTCCCATATTGGCAATCGCTGCATATGCAGCGTTCAGCTCATAGGGGGTGACGCCGCGGGTCAGCCCGCCCAAAGCGATGGGCTGCCGGACGTCTGTGTAGAATTTGTTGTTGCTGACTGTGCCGTCCGTAAGGGTGGTAAAGCCAAAATTGATCAGGTAGTCGTAGGAAAGCTGCGGCGAAATGACGGTCACAGTCTTGACGGCTACCATGTTGTAGGACTGCTCGATGGCGCTCCTGATGGACTGGATCCCACGGTAGGGCCTGGAAGATTCCGAGTACCAGTTGTGTACCGGTGTGCCGTCCACGTAGTTAAAAGGCGCGTCGTTGTAAACGGTGGCAAGTGTCTGGCCCATACTGTCCAGGGCGGGAGCAAAGGCGGCAAGCACCTTGAAGGTGGAGCCGGGGGAGCGGGTGGAGGAGGTCGCGCGGTTCAGGGTACGCCGTCCTTCTTTGTTGCCGCGTCCGCCCACAATGGCTACCACGTAACCGGTGCTCTGGTCTTCGACGACCATTGCCACCTGGGGCTGTACGGTCAGGGAGATGGACTCCAGGTAATTGCCGGGTTCGTCTTCTATGCCCAGGTCATTCAGCATTGCCGTGCGGTACTCTGCGATCGCCTCGTAAGCGGCATCCTTGGAACTGAAGATCAGGTTGAACTTTTTGTCTTTATTTGCCTTGAACCACGTGGTCATGTTCTCCTTGCTGAAGTTCTTTGTGGAGTTTTCTCCGGTGTAGATGGTCAGGGCATAGTTCAGATACCAGTTTGTGCTGGCAGGGTAGTTGTCCGGATTGGCATATTCTTCGTCCACGATCGCCTGGATGGTGGGGTCCATGGTGGATTCGATGCGCAGGCCGCCGGAGGTCAGGTATTTCTCCGCGACATTGGCGTTGTAGCCTGCAATCTCCACCAGGTCTTTCTTTACCTGTTCATATACCGCATCGGAAAAATAGGACCCGGAGGAGCTGTTGTCCCGATAGTCAATGTCATGGTGACTGATACGTTCATATACAGCCTCGGTGTCTGCCATCGCCTCGTCATACTCCGCCTGAGTGATAAAGCCCAGATCTTTCATGCTGTTCAGGCATTTCTCCCGGCGCTGTACATTGTTTTCCGGATGTAGGATGGGGTTGTATTTGGTAGGGCTCTGGGTAATGCAGGCGATTACGGCGCATTCCGACAGGGTCAGTTCGCTGGCAGACTTGCCGAAGTATCTTTTGGCGGCCGCTTCCACGCCCAGGGTATTCTGTCCCAGGTTGATGGCATTCATGTACTCCAGCAGAATGTCATCTTTGGGGTAGTATTTGGAAACCTCAAGGGCCAGGTATTGTTCCTGGATCTTACGTTTGATCTTCTTGATCAGATTGTTGCCTTCCGAAGTCCAGGTGGTAAAGATGGTATTCTTCAAAAGCTGCTGGGTGATGGTGCTGGCGCCCTCGGTCCTCTGGAAGCCTGATTGTATGAAAGTGAAGCCGGCACGTATCATCCCCTTGAAGTCGATGCCGTTGTTCTGATAGAAGCGCTGGTCTTCCAGCGCCACAAACGCCTTGCCCAGGTAGTTCGGGAGCTCGTCCAGGGATTCCACGCGCAGGCGGTTGGAGTTGGCGGCCACGTATTGGTCGATCTCGTTGCCTTCGCAGTCATACACTACGGTTGCCTCGCCCACCGCAACCACGTCGGTCAGCCGGATCTTGGGGGTGGCGGAAAGGATGCCCTGAAAGGCGCCGATGCCGGCGGAAATCCCGCAGATTCCCAGGGCGATAAGGGCAGCCAACAACAGCTTGATCAGCGTGATGCCCAGCTTCCTCTGCCATTTTTTTGATTTGGAGTTCAGTGCCCTCTGCTGTGCGCGGACACCTCTTTTACTGTAATCCATAAAAGTCACCTTAAAAAATTACCTTTCTGAAATCTGAAGTTCTGGTACAACATCTGGAGATAAGACTTGAAGATCGTAAAATAATCCCCAGGCTTTTGGCTTATTATACCAAAAAATAATATGTAAATAAAGGATTTCTTTTTCTTCTTAATAATTGTTTCACATTTTGCACATATTATGCTATTCTTATAGTTAGGAACTGTCCAGAAATAACTTTTAATATTGCTTGTCTTTTTCTCCAAGAGCACCACTCTGAAATCAGTTACATAGCCCGCTGTGCGCCTGATTTTAGAGCGGCGCTCTTGAAGAAAAATCCTGCGCACTGTTTATAGGAAACGACAGAAGTCGTTTCCTATAAAAGTTATTTCTTTACAGTTCCTTAATATCCGGAAACGGCAGGGGGAGGCGGCATGTGTTATGAAGGAGGAGAGAACCGGGGGCTACAGGGTTTTGCTGGAGGGCGGAGAGGGCGTGTATGAGGAGAAAAAGTCCCGCTTCATTGCCACTGTCAGAAAATGTGAGAGCGAGCAGGAGGCTGCAGCCTTTATAGAGGAGATGAAAAAGAAGTATTGGGATGCCAGGCATAACTGTTCCGCGTTTGTGATCGGAAGCAGGGGGGAGCTGACGCGCTGCAGCGACGACGGGGAGCCGGCGGGGACCGCGGGGCGTCCCATGCTGGAGGTGCTCACGGGGGAGGGGATCCGGAATATCGCGGTAGTCGTCACCCGGTATTTCGGAGGGGTGCTCCTGGGCACCGGCGGCCTGGTGAGGGCATATACCCAGGCTGTCAAGGCGGGACTGGAGAATTGCCGTATAGGGACTATGCGTACAGGGTATGAGGTGGAGGTGACGACGGACTACAATGGCATTGGCAGGATCCTGTATCTGCTGGGCAATGAGGGTATGGAGCCGGTGTCCGCCGATTATGGTGAGAAGGTGGTGCTGAGGCTCCTGGTGCCCGGGGAGGATTTGGAGCGCCTGCGGGGGGAGATGGTGGAGGCAACAAACGGCAGGGTCGGCTTTGAGAAGCTGCGGGAATCGGACTTTGTTGACAGGAGCCGGTGCTGAGGCAGAAAAGAGAATGCCGCAGGAGCCACATACCATAGGGTCTCTTGGACGCATTGCGCTCTGCAGGGTTGCAAGCTTGATGCCCATGCATCTATGGATGCATTGTTTTGCAGCGGGGGTGTTGATTAGAGGACAAAGGGGAGGATTATGGAAGCTTATAAGGGATTGCAGGAAATCAGGACATATTTGGAGGGAAAACAGTACACAGACCTTCGCCAGCTCCTTGAGGAAATGAATGACGCCGACATAGCCGGCGTTATGGAGATGCTGCAGCCGGAGGACATGCTGAAGGTATACCGTATCCTGCCCAAAGATATGGCGGCGGATGTCTTCTCCTATCTTGAGATGGAAAGCCGTCAGGCGGTTATCAGTTCCCTCTCGGATAAAGAAGCGGCGGGCGTGATCGAAAATCTGATGGCAGATGACGCGGTGGACTTTCTGGAGGAAATGCCGGCAAATGTGGTGGAGAGGCTGCTTGCCAATGCCTCTCCCGACACACGCAGGACGATCAACCAGCTTCTGGCGTACCCGGAGGATTCGGCGGGCAGCATCATGACAGTGGAATATGTGTCGTTGAAGGAGAGCATGACTGTGGATCAGGCGATAGAGCGTATCCGTCAGGTGGGGCTGGATAGTGAGACTATCAACATCTGTTATGTGCTGGATGCAAAACGCTGCCTGGTGGGGACAGTCGCCCTGCGTTATCTTCTTCTCAGCGGGGGAGATGAGGTCATCGGTGAAATGATGCATGAAAACGTTATCTCCATCAACACCCTGACTGATCAGGAGCAGGCAGCGGCGCTGTTTAAAAAGTATGATTTCACGGCCATGCCTGTGGTGGACAACGAGAACCGCCTGGTTGGCATTATCACGGTGGATGATATTGTGGATATCCTGGAGCAGGAAACCACGGAGGACATGGAGAAGATGGCGGCAATTGTGCCAAGCGACAAGCCCTACATGAAAACCACAGTGATGGAAACCTTTAAAAAGAGGATCCCGTGGCTGCTACTTTTGATGGTGTCCGCCACCTTCACGGGGGCGATCATAGCTTCCTTTGAGGAGGCGCTGAGCGTGTATGCGGCGCTGATTGCGTTCATTCCCATGCTGATGGATACGGGAGGGAATGCAGGCGGACAGGCCAGCGTGACGGTGATCCGCGGGCTGTCCCTGGGGGAGATCGTATACAGGGATGTCCCCAGGGTAGTCTGGAAGGAGGTGCGGGTGGCAGTCTTGTGCGGTCTGACCCTGGCGGCGGCAAATTTTGCCAAGCTGATGCTTTTTGACAGGGTGGGGGCAGCCGTCGCCCTCACGGTCTGCCTGACTCTGGCAGCGGCGGTCCTGATGGCGATGCTGGTGGGATGCCTGCTGCCCGTGGCGGCTAAAAAGCTGGGCTTTGATCCGGCGGTGATGGCAAGCCCCTTTATCACCACCATCGTGGATGCGTTGTCCCTGCTGGTGTATTTCAGATTTGCCACGATGATCCTGGGGATCTGAGGGGGGCTCCTTGGCACCGGCGGCATTTGTTACCGATCATAAATTGGCAAAAGGGAAAAGATCAACATGAGCGATAAGGATTTAAAGAGGAAACCGTTGTCTGTGAAGCCGCGGTATACGCTTGGATATATGCATAAGCTGGGGACAGGCATTCTTTTGGCGCTTGCAGTCCTGTTCCTGTTCCGGCCCCAGGCTTATATAAGGGAATGGGAGGAGGTTCCGTCACTTTATTTCTCATTTCTGCAGCAGGGGGATTATGTGCTGGAGTATACCCTGGGGGGCCCTTCCGCGGAGGGCTTGGTTATCCGGGTAATGTCAGAGACGGCGGTAGATCAGGATAACCATGTGGGAATGGTATTCGCCCAGGAAGCGCTGGAACAGGACGCCGTGAACGGCCGCTTGGTGTTTAGTCTGGAGCAGGATGTTAGAGATGTGAGCGTGCAGATACTGCGGAGAACCGAGGGAGCTGGGGGGATTTCGGGAAGTTTCGAGGGAGCTGAGGGACTGTCAGAGAGAACCGTGGGAATTGAGAGGGTTTTGGGGAGTTCTGTGGGAGCTGAGGGGCTCTCGGAGAATTCCGTGGGAGCTGAGAGGGTTTCGGTGAGAACCGAGGAAGCTGAGGGGGCTTCGGGGAGCTTTGTGGGAGCTGAGGGGCTCTCGGAGAATTCCGTGGGAGCTGGGGAGCCCTCGGGGAGTTCCGTGGAAATGGCGGGATACCTGGAGGATGCCGGTGAAGCAGTTTTTTTTGCGGAGGCCAGGATACAGAGTGTGCAGCTTCTATGCACGGACCATTATCTCATGAGCCTCTTATGCCTGCTTGCGGCTTTGGGCATTGTCTTTCTGGGGCTGTATGTACCTGCGGACAGGTACAGGATGCCTTTGCTGATGGCAGGCTTTGGGCTTCTTGCCAGCTTGCCCATGGGGAATGATTTCCTGATCGAGACTGTGCCGGACACAGGCTTTCATCTGGCGCGGCTGGAATCCGTCTATCAGGGGCTGCGGGCGGG
Source organism: uncultured Lachnospiraceae bacterium (assembly GCA_948470905.1). Lineage (GTDB taxonomy): Bacteria > Bacillota > Clostridia > Lachnospirales > Lachnospiraceae > Acetatifactor. The sequence continues at coordinate 26,236 of CAOKQK010000040.1, forward strand.
GGAGTTCCCTGTACGGATAGGCTCTGTCCAGATGGGCGGCTACGGGAGTCTTTCGGCTGTCATGTATCCGCAGCTTTTTCTGTATCCGGCGGCAGTCTTAAGGTTTTTCAGGGTATCTCTTATGATGTGCTACAAGCTGCTGGTGACAGGGCTGAATGTGGGCAGTGTACTTTTGGCATATTATGCTGTGAAGAATATATGCAGATCGGAAAAGACGGGGGTGATCGCAGGTTTTCTGTATGCCTTTTCCATATACCGGCTGATTGATGTGTATCAGCGTGGGGCGCTGGGGGAAAGCCTTGCAATGACCTTTCTTCCGCTAATCATGTGGGGGATTTATGAGATCCTGTGGGGCAATCACAGGAGGTGGTATCTGCTGGCGCTGGGGGTCTCGGCGGTATTGCAGTCCCATGTGCTGTCCGTGGAAATGAGCGTTTTCTTCCTTGTGGCGGCGGTTGTGGTCCGGTGCCTGCAGAGGGAGCGCAGGCACTTGGGAGTCAGGATCCTTGCAGGAGTAAAGGCAGCGGTGCTCACAGTTTTATTAAATGCGTCTTTTTTGATTCCTTTCCTTTATTTCTGCGGGGAGGACCTGCAGTGCTTTCATATGCCAAATGAGCTGCCGGAATCGTTACTTTATCTTAATCAGATGTTTTTCAGCTTTGCCCATGTGGATGGAGTCAATCAGGGACCTGGGACTCTGGCAGGGGAGATGCCCCTTACAGTGGGAGGCGTCCTGTTTTTGGGGATGATGCTCTTTGTGGCTGTGGCGGCGGGAAATGCGGCGGCGAGGACGGGAGAGTTCGGAGCAGCCAGGGTGAGGACAGGAGAATCAGTGAGAGCTGGTGCTGGGACAGGAGAGTTAGGGAGAGCCGGTGCAGGGGCAGGAGAGCCCGAAGCAGCCGGGGTGAGGACAGGAGAGCCCGGGACAGCAGGTGAGAGGGCAGGCGGGCAGAAAACTGCTGTGGGACGGCATGAAGAACGGGTCGGCACGTTCTGCCTTGTGTGTGGGCTGGCGGCGCTGGCCCTGACCTCGTGGATCTTTCCATGGGAGGCGCTGTCGAAGATCCCGGTGTTTGATGCCATTGCCTGTTCCCTGCAGTTTGCATGGCGTTTCCTGGGGCCTGCCAGCTTATTTCTGTGCGTGACCACGGCGGTGGGGCTGAAGCTTTTTGAGGAAAGGGGTCAGGGCAGGAGGTGGATCTATGCCTGTGTGCTTCTGCTTGTCTTTTTGAGTACCAGTTATTTTTTTGAAATGTCGGCAAGGGAGTCCAGGCAGAGCAGCGATAAGATGGCAATAAACGGTTATAATATAACGGACAGCCTGTACATGTATTATGATGGGGAGAGTTTCAAGGGGCATCATATGAATCCTGCCTGGCAGATACCACAGATGCGTTCGGCAGGGCAGCAGGCGTCCTATTCCGGGCTGCGCAGGCAGGGGTCAGGGCTTCAGGTAAAGGTGACGCCGGGGGCGGCTTCGGGGGATGTGCTGATCTTTCCCATATATTTTTATCCCGGGTATCAGGTGACTGTAAACGGGGAGGCTGTGGAAGGCTATGAGTACAATGCGCAGCTTGCCTGTGACATGCCTTTGGAACCTGCGGAGGTGAAGGTGCGTTATACTGGTCCCGCAGTATTTCGCATAGGCGATGTCTTGTCGTTATGCACTTTTATAACGTGTGTTATTTATATCATGCCTGTAAGAAGATCTTTTATTAGAAGGAAAAAATAGTTGTTTCCTTTTTTGGCATTCTTTGGTACAATATAAGGAGCAGCTTATATATGGCTTCGGCGGGTGTCCGGGAACGTTTCACAGGGTAAGGAACTGTTCCTGAGAGGGCGCATGCCCTGCGCAGTTTTATAGAGAAGAATTATGGAGGTAATGGCAATGAGGTATTTTTTTGAGTCAAAGGTTGAGAAAAAGGAGAAGGGGTACATGATCCAGATCCCCTTTAACGTGTGGGAGGTCTGCAAGCAGAGGGACGTGATCAAGGGAGAGGTGGTCCTGGACAACAAGATCATTGACTGCGAGCTGCTTCCCAAGGAAAAGGGAAACTATGAGATCCACATCGAGGACGAGGACGCTGTAAGCGTGGAGCTGGGCGTTCCCCACAAGATCCTGCTCCATGTGAACGGTTCCCTGATCCGCATGGATCAGAACAGCCCTTACAGCTTTGAGAACCCCATCCGCAAGATCGACAGCATGAAAGTCATCATCCAGCCGGAGGATGGGCTTTGCGGACAGTCCTGCGTGGCGATGCTGGCCGGCGTCACTATCGCGGAGGTGATCAGTGTCATGGACTGCAGGGAGTGGCAGGCGACTATGGGACGCATGATTTCCGCGCTGAATTATTACGGGATCGACCATACGGACATTATCGTCTACAATGAGGGGCGTGACGTGGTCCTGCCCAAGTGCTGCATCATGATGGAGAAGATGGGGCGTTTCTGCCACTATCTGGTCCATTATGACGGGAAGTATTATGATTCCAATCTCGGTGTGCTGGAGGAGTATGACACGTCCAAGCTTCTGGGGTATCTGGAGATCAAGTGCTGACAGTGGGAAGCCGGGGACAGGCAGGGCGGAAGGCTGGGCTGTTACAGACATAGTGATAAAGGGCGTCGGGCGTTTAGGGCAGACGCCCTTTTTAATGCAGTGTGTCCGGCGAAGCTGGTCCACATTTGTCGGTGCGCATTGTATATTGTTGTTTTGCAGCGGGGGTGTTGACTGTGCAGGCATGTACGTGGATGTTTGCTGCTGACGCGGCATGCCGTGCGGTACAGGGGGATTTGCTGCAAAAGAGCTGTACATCCTGCAGGCAAAATTATAAAGTAAATATAAAATTTGTCTTTTGGGTATGTCGTGAGAAAAGTTAAGAAAAAATGAGTAAATGGAAGAAAATGGGATATAATAGTTTTTAAATTGGCGTGAATAAGTTTGAAAAAGTCTGCATATAAAACTAATATATGTTCTAGTGATTAGCACTCGAACAAAAAGAGTGCTAACAAAAAATAAAAATTCAGGAGGCATTTATCATGAAGCTAGTACCTTTAGGTGACAGAGTCGTATTAAAGCAGTTGGTGGCGGAAGAAACCACGAAGTCCGGTATTGTCCTTCCGGGCCAGAATAAAGAGAAACCTCAGCAGGCGGAGGTTGTAGCAGTAGGACCCGGCGGCGTCGTAGACGGCAAGGAGGTCAAGATGGAGGTCAAGGCAGGCGACCAGGTCATTTACTCCAAATATTCAGGAACCGAAGTGAAGATTGACGACGAGGAATATATCATTGTAAAGCAGAACGATATTCTGGCAGTTATCCAGTAACGAACGTTACACAATGGAAGACCAGGGCAGATCCGAACGGATACGGATTCGGGAAGGGTATGATTTCAGAAGGACCTGATTTGGGAAGATTGTGATTTCGGAAGAACAAGATTTTGAAGGATTCTGAGTTTGAAAGAGTATGATTTCGAGAGCTTGATTATGGAAGATTCTGATTTCGCAGGCGGGATCAGGAAAACAGGGATTTTAGGTTTGTAAGGTTAAAAGGAAAATTTAATCAGAATATCAAATTCAAAAAACGGAGGCAGATCATCATGGCAAAAGAAATTAAATACGGCGCAGAGGCGCGTGCAGCATTGGAGGCTGGTGTCAATCAGCTTGCAGACACCGTGAGAGTGACCCTTGGTCCCAAAGGAAGAAATGTAGTTCTTGACAAGTCTTTTGGCGCTCCCCTGATCACCAACGACGGTGTTACCATCGCAAAGGAGATAGAGCTTGAGAATGTATTTGAAAATATGGGGGCACAGCTGGTAAAGGAAGTTGCTACCAAGACCAACGACGTGGCAGGAGACGGAACCACCACGGCAACAGTCCTTGCACAGGCAATGGTAAATGCAGGGATGAAGAACCTTGCGGCAGGCGCGAACCCCATCATCCTGAGAAAGGGCATGAAGAAAGCTACGGACACCGCTGTGGATGCAATCTCCAAGATGAGCCAGAAGGTAAACGGCAAGGAGCATATTGCGAGAGTGGCAGCTATCTCCGCAGGCGACGAGGAAGTAGGCCAGTTGGTTGCGGACGCTATGGAGAAGGTAAGCCGTGACGGCGTCATTACCATCGAAGAATCCAAGACCATGCAGACAGAGCTGGATCTGGTAGAGGGCATGCAGTTTGACAGAGGCTATATCTCTGCATACATGGCTACTGATATGGACAAGATGGAGGCGACTCTTGAGAATCCCTACATCCTGATCACAGACAAGAAGATTGCCAACATCCAGGAGATTCTGCCCCTGCTGGAGCAGATCGTGCAGTCCGGCGCTAAGCTCTTGATCATTGCGGAGGATGTAGAGGGCGAGGCTCTCACTACCCTGATCGTGAACAAGCTGCGGGGAACCTTTAATGTAGTGGCAGTCAAGGCTCCCGGCTACGGCGACAGGAGGAAGGATATGCTCCAGGATATCGCTATCCTTACAGGCGGTACTGTGATCAGTTCCGAGCTTGGCTATGAGCTGAAGGATACCGACATGAGCATGTTGGGCCGCGCTAAGAGCGTCAAGGTCCAGAAGGAGAATACTGTCATCGTAGACGGCGAGGGCGCCAAGGAGGAAATCCAGTCCAGGATCGCACAGATCAAGAAGCAGATTGAGGAAACCACTTCTGACTTTGACAGAGAGAAGCTGCAGGAGAGACTGGCCAAGCTGGCAGGCGGAGTTGCGGTGATCCGTGTGGGCGCTGCTACCGAGACGGAGATGAAGGAGGCAAAGCTTCGCATGGAGGATGCACTGGCAGCTACCAGGGCGGCAGTGGAGGAAGGCATCATCTGCGGCGGCGGTTCCGCTTATATCCACGCTTCCAAGGAGGTTGCAAAGCTTGCAGAAATTCTCGAGGGCGATGAGAAGACCGGCGCAAAGATCGTACTCAAGGCTTTGGAGTCCCCTCTGTTCCACATTGCGGCAAACGCAGGCCTGGAGGGCAACGTCATCATCAACAAGGTGATGGAGTCCGAGAAAGGCATGGGCTTCGATGTATTGAAGGAAGAATATGTGGATATGGTTGAGGCGGGCATCCTTGACCCTGTGAAGGTGACAAGAAGCGCGCTGCAGAACGCAACCAGCGTTGCCAGCACCCTGCTCACCACAGAGAGCGTTGTGGCAAATATCAAGGAAGAAACCCCTGCAATGCCTGCGGGAGCCGGCGGCATGGGCGGAATGATGTAAAAGGTCTCAAAGGGACTGTTTATCAAAATGCCATCCCCGGCGGGGATGGCATTTTTGGCGATTATTGATTATTTTGGAGAGTAATCATGAGGATTGTAAATTTAAGTGAAGAATTTGCGCGCCTTTTGAATAAGCGGTCTGAAATCTGCTTGACATAGTATTTAAAACCATGTATCATAATCCCATGGCAAGATGTGGGAATCAGGAAACCGCAGCACTCCATTAGGGAAACGCTGATTAAAGTGTTTCCCGCGCCGGATTTGCGCTGCGAAGCAGCAGATTCCGCAGCAAATCCGTGCGCATCCGCCGGAGGCTCTGAGGAAGCGGTGATTAAATCAGCGCTTCCTCGGATATCCCCGGGACATTTTGGGGCGGGCTTACGGTTTGCAGCATAAATGGACGGAGGGACTGGCATGAATCGGTTTGAGTATATTGTGGAGGACATAGACGGTGACTATGCACATTTGAGGCAGACGGATATTGACAGCGACGAGCGAAAGCTTGTGGCAAGGGCGCTTCTGCCGCCGGAGATC
>CAOKQK010000041.1 GCA_948470905.1 uncultured Lachnospiraceae bacterium
TGCTTTGGGCGCAGCTGTAATTTCCTTCCGGGGCGTCTTCGTTTCGTGGCTGTTTAAAGTTCCGCCTCTACACTACAACGCCCCATTGTCTGGAAGAAAATTCCATCTGCTTTGGGCGCAGCTGTAATTTCCTTCCGGGGCGTCTTCGTTTCGTGGCTGTTTTTTACTGTTCCTTCTCCTCCAACAGCGCCACCAGATATTCCCACACCCGCTTTACGGAGGAAATGCTCAGTGTCTCCTCTGTGGTATGGATATCTTTCATGTCGGGTCCCATGGAGACGCAGTCCAGATCCCTGATCTTCCCGCCAAGGATCCCGCATTCCAACCCCGCATGGATTGCCTCCACCCTGGGAGCGGCGCCGTACATCTTTTCATACAAAGCAATCATCTTTTCGCGCAGGGGCGAATTTTTGCGGAATTTCCAGCCGGGATAGTCCCCTGATGTCTCTATGAAGCCTCCTGCAAGCTCTGTCACGGCACGCAGTCTGTCAATCAATGCATATTTCGCGCTCTCCACACTGCTGCGAACGGAAAACTCTGCCAGAACCCCCTCATTATGCGCCTTTAAGATGCCCAGGTTTAAAGAAGTCTCTACCAGCCCCGGCATATCGGCGCTCATGGCCTGGACACCCCCGGGCAGGGCAGTCAGAAATGCCGCCAGGCATTTTGTATCTTCGCAAGACATGCAGCGTATGCCGGCACTTTCTTTCTTTACAAGGCGCAGATACAAGCCAGGGTCTTTTGTGGAAAATTCCGCCTGCAGCTCCTTTTCCACGGCGCTGACTGTCTCGCTCAAAATTTCAAAATCATCTTCCTTGATCAAGATCACCGCCCTGGTCTCCCTGGGTATGGCATTGTCCGCAAGCCCGCCCTCCGCGGAAATCAGGCTCACCGGCACCTTGCCTGCGATACGATAAAGCAGCCTGCCAAAAAGGCAGTTGGAATTGCCTCTTTCTTTATGGATCTCGCCGCCGGAATGCCCTCCCAGAAGTCCGCCCACGACCAGTTCACAGATTGCGCCAAACCGCTCATTTATATCAAAACCCCTGTGATCCGCGCCTTTTCTGCTGTCCGCAGGCTGCCCCAGCCTGCATTTTACCCTGGCTCCCCCTGCACAGCCTGTCAGGAAGATTCCCTCATCTTCTGAGTCAAGATTGATCATACGGTTCCCGGTAAGCATGGACAGGTCAATGCCTCTTGCGCCGTCCATCCCCACCTCCTCATCCACAGTGATGACCACTTCCAGTCTGGGATGTTTGATAGCTGTGGAATCCAGTATCGCCAGGGAATATGCCACGGCAATGCCGTCGTCGCCGCCAAGGCTGGTTCCCTCCGCGTACACATTGTCGCCGTCTACCGCCACACGCAGCCCTTCTGTCCTCATATCGATATCACAGTCCGGTTTCTTTACCGCTACCATGTCCATGTGCCCCTGCAGAATCACCGCAGGCTCATTCTCATAGCCTTCTGTAGCTTCCTTAATCATGATAACATTCTTTAGTTCATCCTGGATGCAGAAAATATTCCTCTCTTTTGCAAAGTTTACCAGATAGTCGCTAATCTGCTCCACATTCCCGGAACCGTGAGGAATCTTTGTAATCTCCTCAAAATAATAAAAAACTCTCTCCGGCTCCAAATTTGACAATACTCCCATTTTGTCTCCTTTTCTCAATCAAAATATTCCTGTCCCTCTTTTTTCTGATATCCCACAGGCAATCTTCCCTATCAGCTGCAGCCGGGATTCCTCCGTATCAGCAGCCGATAGCCTGTAACAGCTCAATAGACTGTCTGAACCACTGAGATATCCTCATGTCCGGGCATCAAAAAGGCTACCAGCTGACTGATAGCCCTGACATACATTAATATGCTGCCATATTCTCATAAATTCATTCCGAAATCACCTTTGTCACTTCCGGAACCAACCCGCAGGCTATGTCCTGACAGCTCCATCCCTGTCAATCCGCTTCAGCGCACTTCTGTTTTACCGCAGGCTCCATGAAATATCCCTCCGGCTTCGGTCCGGTGATTCCTTAACCTCACTGTTTCTTCAACATGCTGCCATCCTTAAGCTTGATACGCTTCTCCGTCTGCCTGTCAAAAAGATACACACTCTTATAAGGAATTGCAAAATCCAGCTTTGTATCGATTGGAGGCGTCTCCTGAGGTTCTACCTTTAAGATCGTCTTTATACCCTGAATATCCACATACACATTGGTATTATCGCCCAAAAGCTCTGTAAGCTCTACCATGCAGCTGATTTTGCAGGCATCACTGTAATTTTTCCCCTCCGCCAGCTTAACCGCCTCCGGACGGAAGCCAAGGGCTACTTCCCTGCCCTCATATTTATCAATGACGCTCTTGTCCGCAACCTGATTCAAGTCAATGATATTACCCTTGATATCCAGCCTGCCGCCTTTCATGACAGCATTGATAAAGTTCATGGGCGGTTCGCCGATAAAGCCTGCCACAAACATATTTACAGGATTAAAATACAGGTCATAAGGCGTCCCCACCTGCTGAACATAGCCTTCTTTCATGACAACAATCCTGTCCGCCATGGTCATTGCCTCGGTCTGGTCATGGGTGACATAAATGGTGGTAGCGCCTGTCTCACGGTGGATCTGCGTAATCTCGGAACGCATGGTAACTCTCTGCTTCGCGTCAAGGTTTGAAAGCGGCTCGTCCATGAGGAAAATGTCAACCCTGCGGATAATGGCACGCCCAACCGCAACTCTCTGCCTCTGGCCGCCTGAAAGTTCACGGGGCTTTCTGTCAAGATAATCTGTCAGGCCGAGAATCTTTGCCGTCTTATATACCTTCTGTTCAATGACATCCTCGTCCACGCCCTGAAGGGTAAGCCCAAAGGCAAGATTCTCATAAACCGACATATGGGGATACAGCGCATAGCTCTGGAATACCATCGCCACACCGCGCTCACGGGGTCCCTTTTCATTCGCCCGGACTCCGTCAATGAGGAAATCACCCTTGCTGATGTTTTCGAGCCCTGCGATCATGCGCAGCGTTGTGGACTTACCACAGCCGGATGAGCCTACGAACACGATAAATTCACCCTTTTCAATCTCCAGGTTGAAATCATGGACCGCATGATATCCATTGGGGTAAATTTTGTTGATTCCTCTCAATGTTAAATATGACATAACGACACTCCCACTTTTTTAATCTGCTTCTTATTATCTGTTTTATTTTATAAGAAGCTCTATTTTCTGCCGCCTGATACCTTTGCATCCGCATCGCGGAAAATCTTTATCATTGTATTTTTCACAGTGATGAACAGCATATCAAACCCCGTATACAACAGCCCGAAAAGGATTGGCTCCACAGGCACTGCCACTGTCTGCGCCGTGGAAATGTCGCCGACCAGGATTGTGTTGATGATATTATATGTCCTGACAATACAGAACAACACCACTGCCGAATAAATCACATTTATGAATATGGACCAGAATTTCCTGGCCGTAACCATCATCCACTTGTCGTAAGCACCTTTTTCCGGTTCAAAATAATGTAACAGATGATTTACCATCAAATCCACGGAGAGCCCCAGCCCCACCGCCAGCACAAACATCAGATCCAGGCCGGAAATATAAGTCCCAAGCCCCCACAGGAAAAAGTAACATATGGCGCCGCTGAACCAAAATTTCACAAAACAGATCTTGAGCCATCCAGGGATACGTTTCTTCCCTTTTGAAGTGTATTTCCTGATCTCCTCCTCAGGAACTTTGGGGGCGGATTCCGCGTTTACCAGCCTGTCAACCGCTTCTGTTTTCAGGTCATAATAATTTTCTGCCACAGGCTTTCCGCCCTGCTTCTTTTTCTGTTTCTTTGACATAATTTCTTTCTATCTCTACTCGTCCTCGCCCGAAATGTCAATTGCTCCCATCTCGCCGTTGCCTTCCACATCAATGGAGGTATTAATTTTCTTCAGCGCCTTTGCATACAGCGGAAGGGTTATCAGCAGGACCGCGCAGACAGCCACAAACACAATATGCATGATCACCGTGGTCTGGGCAGAGGAAATATCCGCCGACTTCCTGATAGGGCTGATGGCGCGGGTCAATGCCTGATTGATCCTGAAAAGATATACACCATCTACGAACACCATAACCCCCAGCATCAAATAGAGAAGCGAAAACATTATCTTATTCGGTTTCTGACGCTTAGGAAAAGTCCTCATGAAACACACAAAGGACAGAATAGAAAGCAGCATCGCCACAAACTCACACTGCCCCATATTCGCGGTATTAATCCTCGCCGTGGTGTTTGATATCGACGTAAGATTAAACGAATAGACAAGGAACGCTATCCCCAACACCACCATTGGAATATTCTGCGGGCTTCGCTTCAGGGAGACGAAAAACTTGCGGACAAATTCATTTTTCCCTCGCTTCTGTTTCGCGGATTCTTGTTTTTGTTTCATCTGCCTTGTTCTCCTTATCATAACTTATAGGAAACCACATAAGCTGTTTCCCTTTGCGCCAACCACATATTACAAAATAATCAAATTCCGCCTGCGGTCGTACACATTTCTGCTACAGCAAAATAAAATATTGTTGCCCGAATACATACCCTTACCTGTTCTCAGCGGATTGCATTGGTAGTCTCCTTGTCAAAGAAATGCTTCCTCTTGAAAGAAACCCTGACCAGATCACCCGGCTTGTAGCTGCACCACTCGCGGAACTTACAGGTAATCTTATGCTTCCCAATAACGCCGTTTACCAGGGTCGTCTGACCCAGGTTCTCATTTGAAAATACATTTACGGAAATTTCCCCTCCCTGTTCTACATCCTCAGGGCGGACTCCAAAGACCACCGTCTTATTCTCATAACCCGCAAGCAGCTCCTTTTCCTCCGCGTTCAGCGCCACGCTGAACTCACTGTTTACGGCATGCCCATCCTTGATCACAACGTCGAAGGTATTGATCGGAGGCAGACCGATAAAGCTTGCCACGAAAAGGTTGGCAGGGGTATAGTAAAGCTCCAGCGGCGTGCCGATCTGCTGGACATGCCCCATGGACATACAGACAATCCTGTCCGCAAGGGTCAGCGCCTCTGTCTGGTCATGGGTGACATAGAGCATGGTCGCCTTCAGTCTCTTATGCAGCAGCAGGATCTCCCGGCGCGTAGAGCCGCGAAGCTTGGCGTCAAGGTTGGAAAGTGGCTCGTCAAAGAGGAATACCTTGGGAGTACGCACAATAGCACGCCCCATGGCAACCCTCTGCCTCTGGCCGCCCGAAAGCTGGTTCGGCTTCTTGTTGAGCTGGTCGGTCAAGCCCAGTATATCCGCAGCCGCCATCACCTTCTGGTGTACCACATTCACATTCTCCTTGCGCAGCATCAGCGAAAAGGCCATATTTTCATAGACCGTCATATGACCGTACAGCGCGTAATCCTGGAAAACCATGGCAATATCCCGGTCTTTTGGCGGCTTCGCCGTGACATCCCTGCCGTCGATGATAAGCTTACCGTTGGAAATATCCTCCAGCCCCGCCACCATGCGCAGTGTCGTTGACTTTCCACAGCCCGAAGGCCCCACCAGGACAATCAGTTCGCCGTCTTTCACATCCAGGTTGAAATCAAAAACCGCCTGCACCTTATTGTCATATATTTTGTCGAGATGTTGTAATTTCAGTTCACTCATGTCCCGCTCCCTTTTGCTTCTTTTTCAAGCTCAGCCTGATATTTTACAAGCGTGCCGGTTTTCATGATTCCAATGATCCCCGCCGCAAAACACAGCACGGCAGACACGACCAATAACACGCAGACCCAGGTAAACTGTGCATTGTCCATAACAATCTGTTCTGTCTGCTCCAAATGCACAACGGCATTTTTGGCATCCATGGGCAGGATAAAAATCCTTATGATCTGCCCTGCCCCCAGGGCAAGAAGCAAATAACCATACGCCATTTTATAGCCCTTGACACCCTCCGACGCCAAAAAGGCGATCAGCATGAAAAGCAGGTTATACACAACGGAAATTCCTATGATAAGCCTGTAATAATAGCTTCCCACATCGGATGTATAGATACTGACAAAGTACAGCGCGTTAAACACGATCGCAAGCAGTGTCAGGTTAGCAGAAAGCTTATTTCTTGTAAAACGTAAACGGTCCTTTTTAATAAGGGCATCATCATTCAAAGTCATGCTTTTACATCCTTTCTGCTCCCGATCAGACGCTTTTCTTCTTTCATCAGATTTAATTTCATAATCAAATTTACAATAAGCAGCACCACCGCCAATATGACGAGGCCGCATACCACATACCCGGCATCAAACCAGAATGTGGAGTCCGTATACAAGGTATCCCATTTCTCCGAATGCTCCTTCAGCGCCGCGAAGTCCATATTTACGAACTGCGCCCTGAAAGCGGATATCTGCACGATAGCCCAGACAGATATCGCCACATTGCACACCGCCGCAAGTCCTACCGATACAAAGTTCCCGATATAATACTTTCTGCGCGAATGTGTATTCATGATAAACAAAACCAGGGAAGCGAGAATCATAGCAATACTCGCCTTGGTCAGGCTGCTGTTAAACGGCTGCATGGTATAATAAATCCCAGAGCCGCGCACTGTGGTATTCTCCGGATTTGCCGGATTGATGATCGTCAGATACAAACTGTCGTACATGTCTGTCATAAGACCCAGGGAATATATAAAGACAAGCGCAGACGTAACCAGCACTGCCATACATACTATTCTCTGAAATGCCATTTGTTTTTTATACATAAAAACCTTCCTTCTTATATTGGAAGAGGAGATTTTTCTCCCCTGGAGGTCTTCTCCTTTCGGAGAACCGCTCCCCTTCATAGCAACATAATGCGGTTTTTTTCACGACAGTCCGGCTCTCATGCCGGACTGTCGCATTTTTGCTTCACGGACAGCATAACCTCTGCCCGGTCAGGCTTACTTACTTAAAGAATTATAGTAGGTAACAAGCTCCTGCCAAGCTGCTTCTTTCAGCTCAAGGTACTGAGAACCGTGCCATGTATCGGTAACAGTCTTCACAGTCTGCTCCGCATTGGCGGTACCCTCGCCTGTAAAGCCCTTTACAATAATGTCAAGGAACAGGTTGGTCTGATCCTTGCTCTGGCCAAAATTGCCGCTGGAACCAAGCTCAGTGAAGCTGTTGATCGTCTGGTTTGCAACGTCCGTGGTAGGAAGTACGGTAGGGACAGAAGTATACCATGCGTTCTTTGCAAGCGCCAGCTCCGGATGATGGATCGTTCCCAGACCGATAGCGGTAGAGATATAGCCTGCACCCTCCTTGCCTACTTCGTGAGTACACTGATACTCAAATGCCTGGCTCTTTACAAAGCTCAGAGTAGATCCAAGGTACTTACGGGCATAGTTGGTGTAGTTGCCGCCCGCCTTGTCCCAGAGCTCCGCATAAGTCTCGTCCGCGATCACAGGCATCTGCTGGCCATTGAAGTTAAAAGTAACGTAGCTGCCGTCATCATGGGTCTTAATGAATGCGTCGGGACCATAGGACATCAGGATCTGTCCCTTAGGGCTGTAAGCGTAATCAATCAGCGCAAGCAGAGCGTTAAGCTTGTTGGTGTCATCTCCCACGCCTGCCTTGGAGATTGCCCAGCCGCCGGTCTTAACAGAACGCCAGGACTCGGTAAATCTCATGAACTTCTCGCCTGTGCCGTCATCCCAGCGCGCAACGGGAACCATGACTGCCATGTACTTCTCGCCTTCCTGAAGCTTGGTCGCGTTGAGAAGGGTCTGGGTCTGGTTGTAGTCATAATGCATGAAGCCAAGGTCATTCTCCAGCATTGTGGAGCTGGACTCTTTTGAATTCTCCATGAATGACTTGGAGATCAGGCCTTCCTCTGCCAGGGTGTGCATTCTCTCAAGCGCCGTATAGGTAGCAGCCTCCTGGCGTGCATCATGAAGCTTGTTGTCATTGCCGATATAGAGATAATCCTGTCTGGACTCCAGACCGCGCACACCAAAGAGCGTGCCCGCGAAACGGAACATATCCACACGGCGCTGGTTGTTGTCATCCTCTCTGGAGAACAGGCCCTGAATGCTGTCTGTTCCGTTAAGGGTATTTGCATTAGCAACCACGCAGCGCAGGAGCGCTACCAGCTCATCGGCATCCCATGCCGCATTCTGTCCGCAGAACAGGTCGGAACGGGTAGTTCCATAATATCCGTTATACGCCTTGTCGATGTAGTCACGGAGCATGTTCACCGCCTCCACACCTGTCATGGAACCCTTGTCGTTCATTGTCTTGATAATGTTGCCGGCTGCGTCATAATCCTTTGTAACTTTCTCAACAGCGGAGCCGTCTTTCTTGACTACCTCGATCTCAACCTTGCCGGATGTAGGCATGTAAGGCTGATACTTGGGAGCTGCAGTATTGCCGCTCTTGGAAGCGCTGAAGCTTCCCTCGCCGTCGAGCAGCTTCTGAACCCAGTCCACTCTCATCAGAGGCATACGCTCAATGTCGTTCACGCCGTCAAAATAAGGTGAAAAGTAGATGGAACCTGCATTGTCGCCGGTTGTGGCACCTGTGATAGACAGACGCACAATGGGATTTGCCTCAAGGTAAGCCTTGAAATTGGGCATGCTGTCTATGTACTTGTTAATGTCTACCAGCTGGCCCGCCGTGCCCGCCGCGGTCAGAGTGCCCGCAGGCCCTGCCACCATGTCCACCTGGTCAAGCTGGTCTTTCCAATAAGCCCACTCCTTAGCCTCGGAATTCCCCTGATATTTGTCCTCGAACTCGACATTCAGGATTTCCTCCAGGGCTGCCCAGGTAGGCTTGAGATCGCCTGTGTGATAGGTCTTGCCATCAGCCAGAGTAACTCCCTCGCCTGCAACCGCAGCGCTGAAAGCGATGCCTGTATCGGCGCTGTTATAGCCTGTCGCCATGCGGAGCACTGTGCCTTCTGCATAATCAAGTTCAGTCCCCTTCTTGTCGCCGCAGCCCGTGAGAAGCGTGGCAGCAACAAGAGAAGCCGCCAGCAGTGAAGCACTGATTTTTCTCTTTTTCATTTTTCTCCTCCTTAAAAAATAATTAATAGAACAGTTTCTATATATCAACCGCAGTTGCTGCGCGATTGAACGATAAATAGTTCATCATCCCCCTACTTGACGCCGCCGGCGTTTACACCCTTGGCAAAATACTTCTGGATAAAAGGATAAATAACGAGAATAGGCACAATGGAGCAGACGATCAGCGCATAGATTACTGAGTCCGAAGCATAAGCCTCGTTCCAGCCTGCCATGGCCTCCGGGTCTGTGAACTCCTCCAGCTTAAGGCGGATGAACACCTGGAGCGGATGCTCATTCTGATTGGAAATCATCTGCCTCGCCCAGAAGTAACCGTTCCAACGGGATATCCCGAAGAAAAGTGCCACTGTGGCTATGATGGATTTGCTCATAGGTATGTAGACCCGCCAGAGCACCTGCATTTCCGTGGCGCCGTCAACGATGGCTGCCTCCTCGATCTCGGAGGGCACTCCCTCAAAGGAGTTCCTCAGAAGGATAATGTTCATGGCAGCCATACCCATGGCAATAACCACCAGCCATTTGTCATCCATAATGCCCACCGCGTGGAACACCCGCTTGGTAGCAAGGTAATTCAGATACTGGGGCACAATGCCCGCGCTGAACCACATGGTGAAAACCAGGAAAAAGTTAAAACCCTTGCGGAACAGCAGGCGCTTCTTGGAAAGGGCATACGCGCCAAAGATAGAAATTCCCAATGCCCAGATTGTCCCATAAAAAGTAAGGAAAAGTGTATTGGTGTACGAGTTACAGAACATATTGTCATTGAACATCCTCAGAAACGCTTCAAACTGGATGTCCTTTGGAAGCAGGATCAGTTCATTGTAATCCACTGCATGCCTTCCGCTGATCGCCGCCGAAATCGTATAGATAAACGGATACAGGCAGGCGACCGCAAAGATCGTCAGCAGCGTATAGCTCAATATTTTAAATATCAGTTCCGAGATTTCCAGTTTTCTTTTCATAATTATACCCCTTACGCGGTTCATAAGAGGGTGTTCAAACACCCCTCTTTGCGCATACCCTATTCAACCCTTTTAATAAAGCGACACATTCGATGCCTTGCGCGATATCGTGTTCGCGCCGATGACTAACAGCATCCCGATCACATTGTTCATCATCTCCGCCGCGGAGGCAAGCCCCGGCACCGGATTTGCACCCATGCCGTACCGCTGTGCAAAGGTGGACACCACATCCGCCGTGACATAAGTATTTGGATTATACAAAAGGAGGACCTTTTCATATCCCACATTAAGCAGGGAGCCTATCCTTGTGATCAGCATGATGACGATGGTGGACAGGATACAGGGCAGCACCACGTACCTCATCTGCGCCAGCTTTCCCGCCCCGTCTATCTGCGCCGCCTCATAGCTTGTGGGCGCTATGGCGATGATCGCGGCAAAGAACACGATACTGTCATAGCCTGCGCCCTCCCATATCCCGCTGATCTGGTAGATAGAGCGGAAGAAAGAAGGATTGTTCAGCAGTCCTCCGTTTGCCACATCATGGCTGACCAGCCCCAGCCACTCCAGAAACTGCGACAGGATACCCATGCCGGAGGTCAGGGAGCCCTGCTTTACCAGCATCATCACCAGGGAAGTCATGACAACCGTCGACATGAACTTGGGCAGATATGTGATCACCTGATATACACTGCGGAGTACGTTGGAACGAATCTCGTTGAAGAACAGCGCAATGATGATCGGCATCGGGAACCCGAAACACAGCCCGTAAAAGCTCAGGAGGAAAGTGTTGCGGAATGCCCTCCAGAATTCCATGGACAGCTGTGTCCCGCCTACCAGCAGCTGTTTAAAATACGAAAAGCCCGCATAATACTGGTCTGCGACCGGCTTAACGGGATCAGTCACCTTAAAGCACCCGAGAAGCTCGTACATCGGCATGTAACGCCACAGCAGGAACACAAGAATCATAGGCACCAGCATCAGATAAAGCCGCCAGTCCTTCACCACCGCCCGCCAGACGTTCAGCCAATGATGCTTCTCCACGTCGTCCCGGACGACCTGTTCCGGATTTTCAACATAGACCCCGCTTTCCTCATCAAAAATCAAATAATCATTTGCGCTGAGCTGCATCTTCCTAACCTCCTGCCACGACATTTTTCTTAAAAAAATATAGTTTTCCCTGTTACCTAAATGCCCCTATGTAAATTTTAAATCAAAATTTTTGCCAGATTCCCCTTTGCTGCCGACCTCGAAAACAGATTTCCCCACCTCATAACCGGCATTCAGAAATCCTCCTCACGCCGCTTCCTCTCCGACTCCGTCCGGATCAGATAGCTCTTCTGGTCCTCAAAGAGCCCGTCCACCCTGCGTGAGATCAGCACAACCACCACCGAATACAGAAGCGTCAGCGAATCCGTGGCGAAAAACATCACCAGCGAATCAAGGGTTCCCCCGAATATAAGGCTCACCAGCCATCTCCCCAGCTGCACGCCGCAGAATGCCGCCGCCGTAAAAATGACTGTAAATAACGCCCTGCTCCTGACCTTTTCCTTACCCACCGCCTTAAAGAGCGCCAGCGCCGCCAAAGCGAAACAATTTCCCACGCAGTACATTACAAGCTGCTCAGGGCTGCCTCCCGATGCCAGGCAGAAAGCAATCCCACCCGCCACCGCATGGATTGCAGCATATCCTCCCCACCTCATCATAACGATACAAACTACTGCCGTTGTCTGCGAGAGTGTATAGAGCTCCCCCGGGAACCACCTGGCGGCCGCCATCGTTGTGACAGCCTCAAAAGCCAGCATAATGACCACCCAGATACACAGGTCGATGGCCCTGTATTGCTTAAAGGATATATTATTCATTTATGTCTTTTTCTCATTTCCTACAAAAAAAATTAATTTCCTTAAAAAATTTTTAACAATTTTACTATAACACGTTATAGTTTCTTTTTCAATCTTTTTTTTATTATTCTTCCCCCGAACCTTCCTCCGAGGACGGCTCGTTCTTCTTTTTAAACAGCAAATGATACCATTTCCCCAGTCTCTCCCTGGACAAAAAATAATTCACCACCAGCGCCAGCGCCACACCCACTCCCGTGTCAATCATACGCCAAATAGCATAATCAATGTGATGTGCCGGCGTGCTGAACAAAATAATGCACAACACAACGCCGCCCGGCTGGACCCCGCCCGGCCAGTGAAAAAGCACGCACATGGAAATCATGACAATGACCCCAATGAAGACCAGCGGTATGCGCAGCCACTGATTTCCTGCCGGAAACAACAGATGCTCCAGCCAGTACAGCCCAAGGCCGATAAAACCGCCGATGATCGTCCCAAAGAAACGGTTGCCCCCGCTGCGGCGGGAATTCTGCATATCCTCCCCCATGCCAAAGATTGCCCCGATACAGGCAAACGTCGGATCATGATCCGGAATAAAGGCATAAATGACCGCAACCATCATGGCTGCCAGGGCAGTCTTAAGACTTCTGAGCCCCAGCCCCGGGATCGGCGCATGTATAGGATTATGCTCCTCCATAAAGTCCTCCTCACGCAATATATTTCGTCACCTTGTCAGATTCTCCTTCACGTCCTCCGCCTCAAAATCAAAGACACACCTCTCATAAGCGTTGATCACATGAGTTTCCCTGTATTTGTCATACAGCTTATGCTGCCTGCCGTAATTTCTGTGGACATGGCCGTGCAGGAAAAATTTTGGCCTGTACTTCTCCATCAAATCCAGGAAAGCCTTAAAACCCTGATGAGGCAGATCCATCCCGTCATTGAGCTGATAGGCGGGCGCATGAGTCACCAGGATGTCAAACCCTCCATGACGCCACAGCTGATAGCGCAGCCTGCGTACACGCCTCTGCATCTCCCGCTCCGTATATTGGTAACTGCCGGGCTTATAACGCATGGAGCCGCCCAGCCCCAGGATCCGTATTCCATTATGGACATAAACCATATCTTCAATACAGGTGCAGCCCTCCGGGGGAATCCTGTCATATTTCGTGTCATGATTCCCATGTACATACAGGACAGGCACCGTCGTCATCGTCACCAGAAAAGACAGATACCTGGGATCCAGGTCCCCGCAGGATATGATCAGGTCAATGCCGTCCAGCATTCCCTTTTTGTAATAATCCCACAGGAGCTTGGACTCCACATCTGCGATCGCCAGTATTCTCATACCGTATCTCCCTTGCCTTATCCTCTCAATGCTCCACCGTCTCCAGGCCCTGCTGTTCCATGACCGGTTTTGCAGTCTCCTTTAAATCCACAGGCTTGGGGATGAAGCCGATGACATTTTCCGCCAGCCAGTCCATGGCAATGATGTCCTTGGCGGAAAGCACGCTGTCAGGGTCCCCCTGGACCATTCCCTGCTGGGAATACAGAATACCCGCGAAGGGATTAAACGCTTCCATGTGGATAGTCTTCTTCAGCAGGTCAACCAGCCTCTTTGTCCCGATGGGAAGGCTCTGGGAATAAATCACGTCCACCACGTCCGCGGACATGCCCCACCAGTAATTGATCGCCTTTACCTCGTCTGTGCTCTCGTCGTATTTCCACGCCCCGTCCACAATGGTACGGATCAGCCGCTCATAAAATTTCCCCCAGTGCCACAGCGGCATGGCAAGATTGCGGGGATATGTGTTTTCCACACAGAACAGGCCAAAAAACCGTGAAGAATCCTCCGGAATGTTCATATCCTTTCCCGAAATGATGGACACGCCCTTCTGCTGCAGCTTCTCCAGGCTGTCCTCGTTATCCTTCAGCCTGGACCATTCCAGATAGACCTCCGCCCTGGGATTCACCAGCTTCGCCCCCAGGGCAAAGGCATTGATCCCGGCGATCACGCCCAAGATAGGGTAATCCGCGATATAGCCCAGCTTATTGTTGTCCGCCATGGAGCCTGCTATGGCTCCCATCAGGAACTTCGCCTCATGCATGCGGGCATAATAAGTGCGGATATAGCGGTGGGAAGTATTCAATGAGCAGTTCAATATCCTCACCTCCGGGTGGGCGATCGCCGCCTTCACGCTCCCTGTCACAAAGGCGGGCGTGGTGGTAAAAATGATATTGCAGCCCTCCCCCACAGCCTTTTCTATCGTTTCTTCCGCCAGCTCCTGGGTGATATTTTCATAACACACCGTGGACACCTCATCGGAAAAAGCCTGCTCTATGTGCTGGCGCCCCAGCTCATGGGCATAGGTCCACGCTGAGGAAGCCGGCGTCTTCTCGTAGAGGAACGCAATCTTCGGCCTGGGCGCACTCATGGGCAGGATGCGGTTCAGCAGGGGCTTTTTCTCCTTGGCAGGCTCCATCTTAAGCTCTACCTTCTTCTCCGCCCCTCCTATCACATATTCCTCCCAGCTCTTTGCCACAAGCTCCCGGATCTTGTTGGAAGTCTCGTCCTCCAGGCTCTTGTAGCCATACAGGTTGATGAACGCCAGGAAGGCATCCCCTGCCGTGCCCGGAAGCTTATCTCCGCCCTTTGCCTTGTACTCCGCCAGGAACTTGGAATAGACAAAGCTGAAATCCAGCCTGTCATCCTCTGTCCAGACCTCCCCTTCCCCCTTGCCCACAGCCTCCTGCAGCCTGGCAAAGCATCCAAGGTTGGAAAACCATATGTAATTAATCTTGGAAAGCTCATAAAAATCTACAAACTCATAATAAATCTTGTTGTTTTTCTCCTTAGTCCGGGGCGGCAGGATGCGGATCACATTTCCCGGCACGGACACCGCGTCGAAAAATTTCAGCACACTGACCCGTTTATTGCCCTCCTCCACATAGAATTCATTCATATATTCGTAAGCCTTGATGGGATCCTGTATCCCTTCTTCCAGGTGGCTGGAACTCAGGTTCGCCCACTTGGTGGCAAACTCCGTCTCGCTTATGAGGATAGGCATGAAATTGCCCGCAAACGCACTGCTCCTGCCCCCGGTCTTGGTCCCGACGATCCTGTCGATGGGAATCTGTACCAACCCCAGAGGGACCTCCGGGTAATGATTGTCACTGGGCAGAATGTCATCCAAAACCTTCAGCGTGGGCTGCTGCCCCCGCATAAGCCGCGCCTGATAATCTTTTTTCCCAAGCTTGTATGCCTTATCATATTCCACCATTCCCATAATATAACGCCTCCTGTCCAATTGCCGCCTGTGCCGGTTTCCCGCTGTGCTGCCGCCGCTTTCCCCGCCGCTGCCGCGCTCATCTTACTGTTGCCGCTTCTGTCCCTGCCGCATTCACCTTATTCCCGCTGCTTCCTCTGCCAGCCCACGGCTTCACGAAAGTTCCCCACCTATGCGTTTGGACGCTCCAAGGAGCATCCAACCTGACTGCTACAGTCTCCGCTGATATCGGCATTGACCAGCCGCAGCCCGTCGATATTCTTTGTCTTTATCCCATATTTCCCGTGCGCTTTCACATTTTCCAGGCATATATTCCTGAAATGCGCCTCCGGCAGACCGCATAGATAGACCGCATTCCCCGCAATCGTCTCCAGGACGATATCCCTGAAATAAATGTCCTCCACAACCGGTGTCCCCTCATCCACGGGATGCGGCTCATCCGGATCAAATTGATCCGCCCCGTAGAAACCGTCCACATACAGGGCGCCTCTGAAATATTTCGTGTCCCCGTACTCCGTGCTGTTGTTCACCAGCCTGCAGCTCTCATAATGGATATTCCGGATATATCCCCCTCTGCCCCTTATGGCTTTCACACTGGCGATGCTGTGGGTATTCTCAAAGCTGCAGTTTTTCACATAGACATCCCGCACCCCGCCCGACATCTCACTGCCTATGGCAACGCCAAAGCCGCTCCTAAAGACACAGCCCTCTATCAGGATATCCTCGGAGGGTATCCCCGCTCTGCGCCCATACGCGTCCCGCCCGGACTTTATGGCGATACAGTCATCCTGGCTGGAGATCAGGGACGCCGACACCTTCACTTTCCGGCAGGAATCCAGGTCAATCCCGTCACCGTTGTGCATCCCGTACTTATTGCCTTCCTCATCGTATTTGCTGTGTATCCTGATATGCTCCAGCAATACGTCGGTACAGTAGATCAGGTGCAGGCACCATGCCGGCGACTGCCTGATCTCAACCCCCTGTATGGTCAAGTGGTTCGTATTGCGGATGCAGACCGCACGTCCCCGCTTTATTTTCGGATCGGACATTTCCGCCTCAAACAGCTGCTTCCCATTGGCGTCTATCACACCCTCACCCATGATCGTGATATTTTCATGTGGCGCGCTGTCCGTGTTGATGAGGCTTGCATAGCAGAGCTGGTCAAAGCCCTCGTAAGGGTAGCCCATGACCGGGAAATCCCTCACATCCCCGCTGCCCAGAAGCCTTGCCCCCTTCTTCACACACAGCGTCATATTGCTCTTTAAGAAAAGCGCCCCTGTGACAAAGGTTCCCTCGGGTATCAGCACCGTATCCCCCCTGCCGCAGACGTCGATTGCCTTCTGTACGGACTCTGTGCAGACCCTTCCCGTATCCGGTTCCGCGCCGTAATCCCTGATATTATAGACCATCGCTGTTATCTCCCTCAACTCATTTTTTGCCGCACCGCTCCCCCGGCTTCTTTTGATAAAAATACCACACTTTTCATCATTTGTCCATCACCATTACAGGATGACCGGGCAGGAGCCAAAAACTCTCTATTTCCACGCTCCCGGATTTGTGATATAATATAAAAGATCAAGCAGTCAGGAGGGAACTATGAATACGCCGCAACTGGAAACCGAAAGGCTTATACTGAGAAGATTCACAAAAAATGATATAGACGCACTATACTTAATATTGACTGATGAAGACGTCAATACCTTTCTACCGTGGTTCCCCTTGAAAAGCAGGGAGGAGGCACAGGCTTTTTTTGAGACAAAGTATGTGCCAGAGTATGAAAAACCCCAAGCCTATGCATATGCTGTCTGCCTGAAAGAGGACAACTGCCCGATTGGTTATATAAAGGTTGACATGGATGAAAGTCATGATTTGGGTTACGGACTCCGGAAAGAATTCTGGCACCGGGGAATAGTCACGGAAGCCGCGCAGGCTGTCATAGCACAGGTCAAAAAGGATGGGCTGCCCTATATTACGGCAACACATGATATTAACAATCCCCGGAGCGGCGGTGTTATGAAGCAGGTGGGCATGCAATATGAATACTCCTATGAGGAACAATGGAAACCCAAAGATTTCCTGGTCACTTTTAGAATGTACCAGCTAAATTTCGATAAAAATAACGGATTTATTTTCAAAAAATATTGGGACAATTCTGCTGTGCATTTTGTAGAAACAGAGGTCTAGGAGCTGTATATAAGCCTTTACAGCTCCTTCGTTTATTCATTGGGTCAGATCACATCATGGGAAAGGATCTCAAATTCCAATGGATCGTCCAGTTTCACAAATTCAGCCACCAGATCCAGTCCCATGTAATCATTCTCCCCCTCATGCATAATCTGGTGGGAACGAACCCCTGTCTTCTGACGCTGCATATGTTTTGAAATATTTTTCAGACTTGCTTTTTGCTGCCCTTGGCTCATTTCTTCATATTCTACTTTTAATAATTTCTTTTGTCAAGTTATGTGGCTTATCATAATCCTGCCAAAACGCATCTTTCGTAACAGTTCAAAACAGGTCACTGTTACCATTTTTCAAATGAGACAGATGGAACATTAAATCTTCCGCCAAACAGGAAAAAAGAGCCGCCGCACCGGGCGGCAGCCCTCCAGATCACGAAATACTCTTTTTTTAACTTCCTATTTCCTGCCCACAATGCACTTGCGCAGCATATCCACCGGGATCATGGTAGCCGCCAGGACCACCACGGTGATCCAGCCCACGATGCCGAAAGGCTCACAGCTGAACATGTTGCTGATCCAGGCAAGCGCCGGTATCACGGCAGCGTTTACAATAGCCGCCTGCACCAGGATAATGACAAAGAATACCTTCAGGAACCCTGTATTCTCATTCAGCCCCTTGAATATACCGAAACCGTCATCCCTTACATTGAATCCGTTAAACAGCGCGCTTACGATAAACAGTACAAAATATGCCGTCAGATGCATTTTGTTCGGCACACCCTGCAGAACCTCCCCGGACGCGCCCACAGACCAGCCGCCAAACAGCTCCGCAAAGAACGGCAGCTTCAGGAATGCGAAGCTGATGAAGGTCAGCCAAGCGCCCATGGTCACGATCTGTGCCATCATCTTTTTGCTTACTATGCTCTCGTCCCTTTTCCTGGGCTTTTCCTTCATGTACTTCTCCAGCGCAGGTTCGTTGCCCAGCATGATCGCCCCAAGCCCGTCCATGACCAGGTTTACAAACAGCAGGTGCGTCACCTTCAAAGGCTCGTCCACGCCAAAGAACGGCGCGATTGCACTGACCACCACAGCCGCCACATTGATCACCAGCTGGAATTTGCAGAATTTCAATATGTTGTGGTAAATTGTCCTGCCATACCAGATCGCATCCTTGATAGACTTAAAGTTGTCATCCAGAATAACAATCTTGCCGGCTTCCTTTGCCGCCTCCGTACCGCTTCCCATGGCAAATCCCACATCCGCCCGTTTCAGCGCCGGCGAATCGTTCACGCCGTCTCCTGTCATGCCCACTACCAGGTTCATCTCCTGGCACAGCTTGACCATACGGGATTTATCCGTAGGCAGTGCTCTGGCAATCACCCGGATATCCTTTATGATCGCCTTGACCTCGTCGTCGCTCATGCTGTTCAGCTCAGCGGAAGTCAGCGCCTTGTCCGTCTCATTCCTGATCAGCCCCGCATCCTCCGCGATAGATACCGCTGTCTCCAGCCTGTCGCCGGTGATCATGACTACCTGGATCCCTGCCTCCTGCACCTCGCGGATGGCATCCTTCGCCTCCGGCCTTACATCGTCGCGGATCGCCACCAGCCCGATCAGCACCACATCGTCATTGATCCTGTTTTCCACCAGCTCTTTGCCGGAATAGCCAAAGGCCAGCACCCTCATGGCTCTGGACGCCAGCTCGTTGATCTTGTCGTTTAACTCATCAAAATCCAGCTCCACCTCATTGCCGTTCTTGTCCAGGGCTTTCGTGGCAACCGCCAGCAGCCTCTCGGGGGCGCCTTTATAAAAGGTTTTACCCATGCTCTTGATGTGAACCTGGCTGAATTTATTTGCAGAGTTGAAGCCCTGGGACATATCGGCTTCACATTCCCTGTTATTTGCCAGCAGATTAAAAGTCTCCTCCCCGATAAATTTCATCAGCGCCTGATCCGTGGCATTTCCTCCGATCACCTTATGGGAGGCGTCAAACATGGATGCCGTGTTCTTGCCGATAGCCACGTCCAGAAAGCCCTTCACCTTTCCGTGATCCTTGAGCCTTTCCAGGGGAATGGTCTCTCCCTGGGCAGTAAAAAACTCCACCACCTCCAGCATACCCTTGGTGATAGTGCCTGTCTTATCGCTGAACAGGATATTCAGGGAGCCTGCCGTCTCGATACCTTCCGCCTTACGCACCAATACATTGTGGTCCAGCATCTTGCTGGTATTCTGCATCAGCACCAGGGAGATCATGAGCGGCAGCCCCTCCGGGACGGCACATACGATGATCACAATAGCCAGAGAGACTGCCCTTATGACATCCTGGAGCACATTGGACCAACCTGTGGCAAAATACTCGGAAACGCCTCCCGCCTGCATCACAAAGTAAATAACATAGAGGACGGCAATCACCACCGCCCCGATATAGCCAAAAGTAGAAATCTGCTTTGCCAGCTTGGCAAGCTTTACCTTCAGGGGAGAATCCGGCTCATCCTCCTGCATCTCCTCCGCCATCTTGCCCATCATGGTCTTAAGTCCCACCTTGCGCACATCCAGGATGCCTTCCCCGTCAAAGACCACGGCTCCCCTGAACAGGGAATACTGATCCACAAAGGTGTCGCCTGTAATCTCATCCGGCAGCTCCACATGCCCCTGGGCAGCAGTCTTCTTGCATTCCTCCGCCTCTCCGTTCAGAGCGGAATTATCCACCCGGATATCCCCGTCCACCAGGATACCGTCCGCAGGGATCTTATCGCCCGACTGCAACAGCACGCTGTCGCCTACCACCACATCGTCCACTTCGATCACAGTCACCATGCCGTTACGGTATACCTTACAGGTATCCTTCTTGGTACTGTCCTTCAGCTGTCTGTACTTGGTGTCGCTGGCAACACTTGTCTTGGCGGACACGAAAGCCACGATCAAGACTGCCACAATGGTGCCTGCCGGCTCATAGATATCCGCATATCCCACAAAAAACATTATGATCATGATAGCCGCTATCACCAGCAGGATCCTGATCATGGGGTCGCCGAAAGTCTCCTTGAAGGCTTCCCAAAATGTAGTAGGTTCAGACTCAGGTATGGCGTTGGAACCGTATTTCTCCCGGGAACTCTGCACCTCCTGGTCTGAAAGTCCTTTCAATTTCATCTCTTTTATCCTCCCGTTACATATATCTCCTGGTCAGCTCTCCCAGACCGGGATCATTCGTACCCTGGCCGATGGCATTGAACTTCCACTCTCCGTTATGCCGATAGATCTCACCAAATATCATCGCCGTCATCCCGGAGTAATTATCGGTCAGGCTGTACTTGCACATCTCCGTATTGTTGGCGGCATTCACCAGACGGATAAAGGCATTTTCAATCATGCCGAAATGCTGCCTTCTCTCCAGTGCCTCATAAATAGTCACAACAATCACGATCCTGTCATATTGCGCCGGAATCCTGGCAAGGTCAACCACGATCTGCTCGTCGTCCCCCTCGCCTGCACCGGTCAGATTGTCACCCATATGCTCTATGGTGCCGGTGGGATGCCTGAGATTGCCAAAGTAGATGATATCCTCCTTGTAGGTCAGCCTGCCGCCTATCAGCGCCAGCGCCGACGCGTCACAGTCTATGGGCTGTGGCTTGGGGGCGAAGAACCCCGTCTTCCTTTTGACCTCATCCCAGCCCAGGCCCACGACCACCCTTGAAAGCCCCGCATTATCCTTGGACAGACTGACCTTCTGTCCTTTTTGTAAACTGACTGACATTTTTCTCTCCTATTCTTAATCCTAAGCCTTTTCTCCGAATCTTCTATCAATCCCGCTGCCTGAGTCCCGATTTCCACTCCAGCCGAACCCCTTGTCCAGGCTGCATGCTCATTCGTGATTCAAAGATATTTTAATCTTCCACTTCCACGCCGAAATTTGCGCACAATGCCGCCAGACCGCCCTGATAGCCGCTGCCGATGGCGTTAAACTTCCACTCGCTGCCATTCTTATAAAGTTCCCCAAAGACAGCCGCCGTCTCTATGGAGAAGTCCTCCCCCAGGTCATAGCGCAGGAGCTCCTCCCCGTTGGCTTCATTGTAGATCCTGATGAACGCATTGTTCACCTGGCCGAAATTCTGGCGTCTCTTCTCCGCCTCATATATGGTGACTGTAAAGGCAATCTTGGTAATATTGCCTGGCACACGGGACAGATCAACCCTGATCTGTTCATCATCCCCCTCCCCTGCGCCGGTCAGGTTATCTCCCATATGCTCCACACCGCCCGACGGATGCACCAGGTTGCCGAAAAAGACAAAGTCCTCCTGCCTGGACACCCTGCCGCTGTCCGCCAAAAGAAACGCAGCCGCATCCAGGTCAAAATCCCCGCCGGTGTCAAACTGGTTCACATCCCAGCCAAGTCCTACCACTACCTTGCTCAGCCCCGGATTGCCCTTCGTCAGGCTGACCTTCTGCCCTTTTTGTAAAGAAACTGACATGATCGCTCCTCCAATTCCAGTTCCCGCTTGCGGGAACTTGTTCCGCCTCTGCACTCAGTTCCCGTTTACGGGAACTTGCCCCCCTTGTCTGGAAGGAATTTTCATCGGTTCAGACCACCACTGAAAATTCCTTCCGGGGCGTTTCCGTTCCAAGGCTGTTTTTTATTCCAGTTCCCGCTTGCGGGAACTTGTCCGCCTCTGCACTCCAACGCCACTTCTACGCCACTTCTATGCCATAATGCGCGCACAGCGCCGCCAGGCCCCCCTGGAACCCGCTTCCGATGGCGTTAAACTTCCACTCCCCGTTATGCTTGTACAGCTCACCTACAACGATCGCCGTCTCTATGGAGAAATCCTCCCCCAGGTCATAGCGGATCAGCTCCTGTCCCGTGACCTCGTCCACAATCCTGATGAACGCATTGGACACCTGGCCGAAATTCTGGCGCCGTACATCCGCTTCATAAATGGTGACGGAAAAGGCGATCTTGGACACATTTGCGGGAATTGCCGTCAAATCCACCTCGATCTGCTCGTCATCCCCATCGCCTGCCCCGGTCAGGTTGTCCCCCATATGCTTCACAGAGCCGCTGGGATGCTCCAGGTTCCCATAGAAGACGAATTCCTTCTCCGTGGGACACCTTCCGTTGTCACCCGTCATGAAAGCCGCTGCGTCCAGGTCGAAATCCGCCCCCGAATCAAAAGCGTTCACATCCCATCCCAGTCCTACCATGATCTTCTTCAGACCGGGATTTCCCTTTGTCAAGTCTACTTTCTGTCCTTTTGATAAATTGATCGGCATATCTTTGTCCTCCTTGCTTTATATATAATCTGGTCCATGCTATCTGTTATCCGGCATATGATATTGCCGGTTAAACTCTGTCTTTATGTTCTCAAGCCTTGCCTGATCCTCGACCCGCTGCTTTCTGGCTTTTTCCTGGATCTGGCGGGTCTCGTCAATGCCGTTTACAATGGTCTTCCAGGTGGTTTCCAGCGTCTCTATCTTGATAGAGCTCCCCGTCGCCATCTGCGCCGTCATCTTGGACTGCTCCACTGTATTCCGAGCATTTTTGACCAGCATCTCGTTGGTCTTCTCATCCAGCGCGGACATTGCCTCCGCCTGAATCCTCTGGCGCTTCAGCATGATCGCCTGGGCAAGCGCCTGCTTGAACACCGGCAGCGTGATAATGAACGCGGAATTGATCTTGCGCACCAGGTTCATATTGCTGAATTCTATGGTCTTGATCATGGGAACGGACTGCATTGCCACGCTCTCCGCGGTCCGAAGGTCATGTACCCTCTGCTCCAGCATCATCAGCGCCTGCTGCAGGCTCTGCAGCTCAAACTGTATGGACATGTCCCCTGTGGCCTCCATGTCACTCTGCCTTTTGGCAATGTAGGCTTCCAGCTCCCTGCACCCCTGCTCTCCCGCCAGAATATACTTGACCAGCTGATGATAATACTCCACATTGGCGTCAAAGAGCTGATCCAGCTTCCGGTTGGACTGCTTGATCTCGTTCTCATACTGCTTCAGCTGCACATAGATCTTGTCCACCTCCTCGCCCATGGTATGGTATTTATTCAGGATCTTGTCCAGCTGCTTCCTCAAGCCCCCGAAAAGCTTGCCAAACAGAGTGGGGTTATCTTTGATCTCGTCAATATCAAATTTCTCCATAATCTTGGCCAGGGTGTTCAGCATCTCGCTGGATTCATCAAGCTGAGTCATATTCATGCTGTTCAACACCACATCCGATGCCCTGGAGATGCCCTCCGCCGCCTCCGCCCCAAAGGAGACGATCGTCTCCAGATTGTCGATCTCAATGGTGCTGACGATCGCATCCACCTCGGCGGAGCCCGTCAGC
This sequence comes from uncultured Lachnospiraceae bacterium, assembly GCA_948470905.1. Taxonomy (GTDB): domain Bacteria; phylum Bacillota; class Clostridia; order Lachnospirales; family Lachnospiraceae; genus Acetatifactor. Next base: position 23,645 of record CAOKQK010000041.1, read on the forward strand.
TGCGTATTCATCTGCTGCCTGTCCGCCACGATATCGTAGCTCTCCACCACCATCAGTTCATTTTTCGTTTCCGGCACCGTGACCGTCCCCGGCGTCTGTGCCGTCCTTGTAAAATCCAGTCCCATGCTCTAGTCTCCTCTCTTGAATAACCAATCACGCCAAAAGCGGCGCTGATTCCCTGAAATCGTATCAAAATCAGGAATCGCCAGATCATAGACATATTCGCCTATCTGGTGTTCCGCCATATATTTGCCGTTTAAATGCCTCTCCACACACTGATATCCCGTGGGCACGAAGAAGACAATGTCAAATCCTGCAAGGTTCAGGAATGTGACCAATATACTGTCCTCCAGGCTGAGCACCGCCTCCGAAGTGTTGATGAACACCATCTTGGGATTTTTTCTCGTGAAATCGAACTTCTGCATCAGCCGAAGGATATCCTTCTTCATATTCAGCACGGTTGCGATCACGGTATACTCTGTACCGTTCTCGTAGATTCCCCTGATCAATCTGCGGTCCAGCAGCAGCTGGAGCTTATCCAATATATGTTCCTGCATTTCCTCCCGCAGGACACCGTAGGCATAACAGGAATGGGACTTTATCTTCTCTCTCAAAAGCCTGCCGTTTTTCAGGAAGCCCGTGGCATACGCCCTGACCGGATTGGGATCCTCCGGCCCCAGGTACGGCATACCCCTGACCAGGATCGTATCCGGCGTCAGGAGCTTCTTGATCCCGGACCAATAGGCTTCCACCTGCCCTTCCTTGACTCCGGACACCTTGGCATAAATCACAGGCATCGTCACCACGGAATCCGCCACGTCAAAATTCGGCCTGTATTTCAGCTCCTGATCCCACAGGATGGCTATTTCTTCATAAATGGACTGCAGCGCGGCGGATACTCCCTTCTGATATTGTTGGTTGCGATACATGCCCGTATCCTGGTACATAATGGCATCCAGCTCCCGCTCCGCGTGATACGCGGCAGTGGACAGCTGAAGGTCCGCGCTCTCCAGGGGAAACTTCCTCATCTGCAGAGATTCCCCAAAATGCATCACATACAGGCTGTCCGCCTGCAGACAGCATTTTCTGTCCAGGTCCGGCACCAATATCACCACATCTGTGGGCAGCCTGCTCAAATACCGCATGAAAAAAGCCTCATTTGAATTCCTGCATCCGCCCAGATATATGAAACATCCCATCCGGGACCTGTCCCATCTCCTGAACAATGCGTCCTGAAAACGTCTCAGCCAGCACAGCAGATAAATCGTCCTGTTGGTCAGCCTGTTCAGATTGCCGCCCACGCTTGCCGCTTCCTCCAGCACAGAATCCACAAATGCCCTGCGCATAATCCGCTGAAGCTCCATATTGGCGGCATAGACAATATTGGCTGCCAGATCCGCGGCCATCTGTTCCACATCCCTGTACGGTCTTCTCCTGATGGCACCGATTTCTTCATTGGTGGGCGGTGCCAGCTCATTCTCCACAACCACCGGTTTCCTGCCCGCCCCTGCCATATCCATCTGAAAATGATACAGCTCACCCGGATAGGTCAGCCTGTCCTCCACGCCCTCTATGCGCAGGAAACAATTATAAAAAAATCTTTCATCCTGACCCCTGGCGCGGACAGGCTTCTGCACATCCGAAAGCCCTTTCCCCTCGATCCAGGCGTTAGTACAGGCGCTTAAAGCCGGCGCCGCGCCATAGAGCCTCTCCGCGTCCGCCCGGTCTTCCAATTCCTTCCTCAGGCTTCCAAGACAAAATCCCTGGGGGAAGTCCCCCATGCCGGGCAGCTCCAGATTCCGCGAAAGCCGGGAACCCGGATCCAGAGCCAGATACCCCTGATCTCCCTGACACTGCAGGAGCACAATATCACAGCCCGCCCCGGACAGGACACAGAAGAATTTCAGCTCATAATTGCTGACCCTCCCTTCATACAGGATTTTGGGAACCCGCTGCGCCCCCAGCCGGCTGACAACACACTCGAATCTGTAATACAGCCAGCACATGAATTTGATGAAGGCATTCCGGAGCATATTGTCATTTTTTCCCTCCCTGCGCATGACATCCAGAGTGTCATATATGGACGCCGCCACATTCCTGCGCTGAAGGTCATTCATCCTGGGCAGCCATTTTTGCAGGCTGGAGATGAGAAATCCCATGCCAAGCTGGAACTGCATGCCCATGATCTCCTCATAATATGCCAGATTCTTCTCATCCGGGTTGGGGATCTTGCCTTCTATCACAGCGCCTGTCTTTCCGGCTTCTTCATAGTAGCGCCCAAGGAATTCCCTGATATGCCTGTTATACCCGTTGATCCTATAAAAGTATACACCCTGTTCCCGGCGTTTCCCATATTCCAGGAAAAAATCGTCCAAACTGTCAAGTGCCTTATGCTCAAACATATACTCTTCCAGTTCCGCGGCTGTCTCCCGGCACACCGGCGCGGCAGCCGCTGTTTTTGATCTGCAGCAGCCCGGAGCCAAACTGTCCGGGCTGCTGCTCTCCCACCGATTAATACCGGTTCATCTTGTTCTTATGCATGACATACCCAAGCCCGGCCCCAACCAGCCCTCCCATGATGTGGGACAGGTTGGAGATATTGCTCTCCACGAACAGGCCCTGATAAACCTGTTCACCAATATACAGCACCGCAACGAGGATAAAGGTCAGCGGTATTTCTTTCTCTTTGATGCAGGTAAAAGAAGACAGCATGATAAATGCAAAGACCACGCCGCTGGCCCCCAGCAGCGCATACCCCGGAACCAGGATCAGATGGGCGATCCCCGTGACAAGCGATGTCGTCAGGATCACAAAGGCAATATTGGAAGAACCATATTTTTCCTCCAGCATGGGCCCGACCACCAGTATCAGCATGATATTTCCCATGAAATGGTTCAGGCCGCTGTGGCCGACAATATGTCCCAGCGCTCTCAGATACGTGAAGGGATCTGTCCAGGAAGACCGGTACACACTGAAGAAGTGGGGATTGGTATACCCCTTGGTGATCCAGTTCAGCAATAGAGTGACTGCGCATATGATCGTAAAGGTCAGGATCACAGGCGAATTAAATGATACCTTAAATTTTTTTTCTGAATTTTTCATTTGTATACCTCTCATTAAAGTCGCTTCGGCGGACATTCATTGAAAACCCTTTATAAAGGAATTGATAAATTCATAGCCCACCGCCAGATTGATATTCTGTCCCTCGTCAATACCGGCTGTGCTGACTCCTATCACGCGTCCGTAAAGGTCCAACACAGCGCCTCCCGAGCTGCCGTGGGAAATCGGAGCAGTGAACTGGATCATGTCCACGTCATCCATCCTCCGGAAACCTGAGATAATGCCGTCGGACACGGAATTGAACAACCCCAGGGGACTGCCGATCGCCACGACCCTCTGCCCCCGGGCCAGAGGCCTGCCTCCCTGATAGACCGGCAATGGCTGCAGCGCCCGGTCTATGCGGATCACCGCCAGGTCAAGGACCGGATTGTATTTGATGATCTCATCCGTCCGGTACACATGATCGTCATTCTCAATCCTTACAGAATAAAAACTGCCTCCCCTGGCCACATGGTTATTAGTCAGGATATATCCTGCCCTGCCGATCATGATCCCCGAACCGCTCCCTATGATATCGCCTCTCCCGTCGTGTACGGCTATCATCACCACGGAGGACGCCAATAAGGCAAGCTCCTCATAGCCAAGCTCCCTGGGAATGACCACCCTTGGATACCGGGTTCCCGCCTCCATCCGTACCTGGCAACTTTCCTGCGGTACCACCCGGGGGTTTTCCCTTTTTGACGAATCCTTGATTGAATCCCCTGACGCATACTTCCGGCTGTCATAGGCATCCAATGCGACCGCCTTCTTTTCACCCAGGGCAATCTTTTCCGACAAATGCAGCGCCTCCATCCTGTCATCAATATCCGCCTCATTTTGCAGCAACAGGACATCTATCCCCAAAAGCGTAAGGAAATAACAAAAGAAATACTCCTGCTCTTTTGTGACACCCTGGGCAACAAATTTCATGGACTGCCTGGGATTCCATTCCTTCAGGTATCCATATGCCAGCTCGTCCAGCCAGTATAACAATTTCACCACAAAATTCTTCTCTATGGACCCGTTCATATTTGGATTACAGGAACGATATGCCTCCACTACCTTTTTGCAGGATGCACCAAGAAGCTCCCCGACACCGGAATCCCTGCCGAGCCTTATGGTAAAAAGCCTCTCCCTGCCTGTATCCAGCCAGCTTTGGTAACATCCCATATAGCGCGCCGCCATATCCGTCTCCAAATTCCTGGGAAAGGCGCCAACCCTGTTATAAATTCCCTGCCCGCGCAGCATCCTGTCTGTCTGGGCTTCATCCATACAAGCCACATCTCTCAAAAAATTCCGGTCAGCGCCCGTAACCCTGAGAAAATAGACATCCTTACAATTTCCGTTCATTCCCCCTTTGATACCTGCAAAAGCTTCAATGGAAGCAAGTCCCATTACATTATATCTCTTCTCTATGTAATTATACTCCATATTCCACCTCGGTAAACAGCTTTTGTATATCCCGATCCTCTCTCGCCGACAATCCCCGCCGACAATCAGGGACATTATACCATGTTTTTGTGCGCTTCAGCGCACATGGGGTTCAGAAGTTGGCACGATGACCTTCTGTGCCCACATTATACCATAAAGCCACAGAATATGCTATTATTTTTGCAAAATACCAGGTTAAACTTGTCTTTGGCTCTTGAACCCTGCTGCCAGATATGCCATGTTATAAGCAGAAAAGGGAAAGCCATAGAAGCGGCTCTACCCCTACAAACGAATAAGCTAAAACCTCATATGAGGTTAGCCGTCACTATTGTGGTAGTGGCGGCTATTTTCTTCCCTTAAAGATTGCATAGCACAAGCTTATCAGAGTAACAATGAAGATACCTATCTGGATCAGATCCTGATAGGTAACATACATTGGCATCACCCTCCTTTCTTTCGTCCGGAGGGCTGCATGAACCCTCCGCAAAAAAGAGGAGACTGCGCCCCATTTGGCACATGACTTAGCGGAGCAAAGTGTAGTTATACGCTCTGTAAAATGTGTTATTGTTTATCATTTTCTCCCCGTATCAAATCAAAATTTTCTTGTTCCCTTTTGTTCTCTTACTGTTTAATTCGTCCCCTCTGCGGTTTTGGATTTTTCAGCAAGTCCGATTTCTCTGCAATCCTTTTCAGCCACTTCCATTCTTCCGCTGACAGTTTCCAATAATTCAGCTTGAGCTGCTTACAGCCAAACAGCAAAGACGCTTGTTCCGGGTCGCTGTCCTTGCTGGCGATTTTCCCAGCGGTTTCCAGAAATCCTTTCAGCGGATTGTCCTCTGGAACACTGAAAAAATCGTCCTTGTGGGCTTTCCGGAGGGCAAGAGCTATCTTGTTTATGTCCCTCTGCAACACATACCGGCAAAATTCATCTTCTTCGATGTGAGCGGTGATAAGCTGTCTTAGCTCCTTATCGCTCAAATCGTGGGTGAACTGTTTCATAATGATTGCGCTCATGGTATCCACTATGGCATTTGCGCTCTGTGCCTGTTTAAGTGCCGCTCCGTTCACATAGATTTCACAGGTCAATCATTTCATCACTCACACGCAGGTCTTTCAAACGTTCCTGGATTGTTAAAGCCATGCTCCCCTTTGCGCTTCCAATATCATTTTCTTACGGTTGCCTTGACTAACAACATCATTGGCCGTCGCAATTCATCTTTCATTCCAGGAATATCCAGCATTTCTTCAGGAGGCTCCGCTTCTTCCACAGCTTCAAGTTCAAAACCATTATGTAGCAGTCCCATCAATATTTGTGTAAGTGTGTGGTGCTGTTTCACAACATCGCACCCCAAAAAGTGCGTTCGCCGTTCTCCCGGCTTAAAATAGTCATCAACCGGCCAGTACAGGGGCGTCTGCGCTTCTGAATAAATCCAGTCCTGCCCAACGCCTGCGGTAAAAACCGGGTGTTCAATATTAAAAATAAATGTCCCCTGCGGCTTTAACGTCCTATAAATGTTCTGAAATACATTCTCAATATTTTCGATATAGTGCAGAGCCAGATTGGAGACAACACAATCCCACGTATTTTCCGGGTATTCATATTCATCTATTCCACAGATGCGGTATTGAATTTGACTTGACCTGTTGCGCCTTTTTGCTTCATCAATCATTTTTCCACTCAAATCAAGACCCAGTACCTGGGCTGCGCCTTGCTCCACCGCAAACTTACAATGCCAACCATAGCCACACCCTAGATCAAGGACATTTTTACCATGCAAGGGAGGAAACAACAGCTTTAATTGGTGCCATTCTCCGGCGGCGCTTAGTCCCTCCGTACTGCGCGACATTTTTGCGTATTCCTCAAAAAATATTTCGTTATCGTATTGGTTCTTCACAGTTGGTTGTCCTCCATTTATTAAGCTGCCTTGCAATTCATTATATCACAAATCCAAAAGCGTGGAAACAGGGAGATTTTCAGGCTGATTTCCTAAACCATACTTGTTAAGTACGAAAATCAACCCTCTTGAAGCACGGAAACCGGACGGTATATAGAAATGGGGAGATTAAAACCATCTATTTATATTCATTCCATTACAATCCCGGGCGAAACCGGGATATGCTTCCCCTGAAGCGGATTTACCACCAGATAATTTCTTTTCCTGTTGTTTTCCCGCTTTGCAATCCTGACCAGCTCGCATTCTGTATACATATGTCCGCACTCCTTATCTATTCCCACAGGTTTTTCTCAGACAGTTCCTAATTGTATACAATTGTACACAATTGCGCCATGATTGTCCAGCCGCCCTCCGGGACGTCAGCTTAAATCTGCTCTTTCTGTGGTTGAATTGCTCATGATTTTCAAGTATACTAAAATCAATCTCCTCTGCAGGCAACAGGGTATATAACCCTCGCGGCATTTGCCAAGGTCCCTTGGGCTTGTGGCTTATTGCCTGCGGCAAGCAGCACCCCAGCGGCGGATGCCCGGGGATTTGCAGCAGAATATGCCGCCTTGGAGCGTAAATCCGGCGCCGGAAACGCTTTGATCCGCGTTTCCACAGAAATGGTGATTATTAAGGAGAAGTACAGTATGGACCAAAAGAATATCATAACCTTGGGCACCTATCCACAAAACAGTGAATTACATGAACCCATTGAATGGATTGTGTTAAAACAGGAAACGGGACGTGTCCTTTGTATCAGCAAATTTTTACTGGACTGCAGACCTTATCATGTAACTGCAGAAAGCATAACATGGGAAAAGTGTAGCCTGCGCCGATGGTTAAATGATCATTTTTTTAATACCGCTTTTACAAAGGAGGAACAAAACCGCATACAGGTCACAGACATAGAAACACCGCTGCATGACACAAAAGACCATATTTTCCTGTTAAGCTGTGAGGAGGCAGAAATATATTTTGATTTTGATGAACGTGCGGCAAGGACTACTCCATATGCAAGAAAACAAGGCGCATGGTTTCTTGATGACAGCAGCGATAAATATTTTAATAATGGATCCTGGTGGCTGCGCTATCCTGATATACTGGATGAATATATAAAGGAAGGCAAAAGCGGACTCTATACCATATTAAGCTGTGTCAATTTTGACGGCTATATAGAAGGCGGCGCTGTAGAAGCAAGCGGAACAAACTGTTGTATCCGTCCCGCTTTTTGGCTGACCTCTGAAAAGTAACCTCTGGGCAAACAGTTCAGGAAAGCCAAAAAGGTATGGTATATCTTTTGAGGATATGGTATAATGTTGGCACAGAAGGTCATCGTGCCAACTTCTGAATTTCAGGTGCGCTGAAGCGCACGAGAGCATGGTATAATGTTGGCACAGAAGGTCATCGTGCCAACTTCTGAATTTCAGGTGCG
>CAOKQK010000042.1 GCA_948470905.1 uncultured Lachnospiraceae bacterium
GCGCCTCACTGCCCGCTGCCTCTGCGCCTGCCTCCTCTGACCGGACGCTTCCTTCTCGCGCCTCACTGCCCGCTGCCTCTGCGCCTGCCTCCTCTGACCGGACGCTTCCTTCCTGCAGTCCGCGTCCGTTTTCCTCCGTCCGGCTGCCCCCGGCGCAGCGCGTGACCGCCTCGTACAGAGAGCAGTCCTTCCAGCCACTGCGGATAAGCGCAATTTCTTCCTCGCTAAATCCCCCGAAAAGAGATTTCATCATCCCGAAAAGCGGGATATCCTGGGTTGGATTATCCAGCACCCGCAGAAGCTGCAGAAGCTCCTGCACCTCCGACGCGCCGAAATACCCTGTCCTGGAGGTAATGTACACAGGGATGCCCTCCCCTTCCAGCACTTCTTTAAATTCCTCGTCCCAGCCGCTGTTGCTGCGCAGCAGGATTACCATGTCGGAGTACCTTGCCTGCCGCAGGAGGCCGCTCTCCCTGTCTGTCACCTGAAAGCCTGCCCGAAGCTCCCTGATACGCGCCGCAACCGCCAGCGCCTCCGCCTGCTTTTCCCCCAGACCGCTGTCCTTCTCCGGCTTCTCGATCAAAATAAGCTCACTTCCACAGTCCCCGTTCTCCGGATAAGACGCGCCGGGGTAAAGGGCCGCCCTTTCATCGTAGGCAATGCCTCCCGTGCCTTCGCTCATCAGGCGGGAAAATACATCGTTGACTGCATCCACCACCTGCTTCCTGCTCCTGAAATTTTTTGACAGGTCTATTCTCTGACAGTCACCCCTGCCGGGCTGATATGTATTGTACTTCTCCAGAAAAAGCTCCGGGCGCGCCAGACGGAACTTATAGATGCTCTGCTTCACATCCCCTACCATAAAACGGTTAAAATGCCCGTCCTCCTCCCCTGACACAGCCCTCAGCAGGTATTCCTGGACAAGATTGCTGTCCTGATACTCGTCTGTGAGGATTTCCACAAAATGCTGCCTGTATTCCAGAGCCACCCGGCTGGGGCGGATCTCCCCGCTGCTTTGATCTATCAGGATATCCAGCGCAAAGTGTTCCATGTCGGAAAAGTCAATGACCTTCTTATCCCGCTTCTTCTCCTGCATACGCCTGTCAAAGTCCAATGCCAGACCGATCAGGGTAGCCGCAGGCTCCCTGCAGAGATAAGCCTGCCTTGCCGCCAGCTCCAGCGGCGTGGCAAAGAATCTCTCCGCCAGCCCCTGGACACTGTCCTTCACCTGTGCGCGCAGGTTTCTGGCAAGCTCTCTCTTTACCGCCGATACGCTGTCGTCCTTCCTGGAGGACAGCCTTCCAAAGCTGACCGCCTTCAGCTTTACCTCATAGTCGGTAAGACTCCGGCAGCCAAGCAGCCCCTGGAGCTGCTCCAGCTCTCCCTCCACCAATTCTCCATACATATAAGGGCCGTCCGGTTCTTCACACAGATTTTTCACCCGGCCCAGCTTCTCCGCACAGCCCCCCACCGCACTGTGCAGGTATTCCAGAAGATACCTGCCGTAATCGCTGTCACAGATTTCCTCCACCGTGGCCGCACTGTAGTCCTTCTTTCTTTCTTCCAGCCACTGTCCGGGAAACGGGAAACTGGCGGCATAACGGGACAGGTTCAAAATATGCTGCTCCAGCACTTTCTCCCTGCCCCCCGGGCAGAAATATTCCACGCAGTACCGGAACGCCTCATCGCCCGACCCATAACCGTCCTCCATCAGCTCCGCCAGCGCCTCCTGCTGCATCAGCCTGACCTCCCCCTCGTCCGCTATGCGAAACGCCGGGTCCAGGCCGATCTCATTGAAATGATTGCGCAGAAGATACAGGCAGAAGCTGTCAATGGTAGTGATCTGCGCATTGTGTATCAGCGTCGCCTGCTTCTGGATATGCTCGGATTCCGGGTTTTCTGTCAGCCGCTTTGATATGCCGTCCGCGATCCGCTCCCGCATCTCCGCAGCCGCCGCGCTGGTGAAAGTCACCACAAGCAGCCTGTCGATATCCACAGGCGCTTCCCCGTCGCACACCCTTTTCACAATGCGCTCCGCCAGCACTGCCGTCTTGCCGCTCCCCGCAGCCGCCGACACCAATATGTTACAGTTATGTAAATCTATTACCCTCTGTTGTTCTGGTGTAAATGTAATAGCCATATCCGTCGCTCCTGCTCCTTTTGCCTGATGGTGCCTGTCTATCCTGCTGCACCACCCTGCCCGCTGTGCCCCCACATCCTTCTGCACCATCCTGCCCGCTGTGCCCGCATATCCTGCCGCACCACTCTGCCCGCTGTGCCCGCATATCCTGCTGCACCATCCTGCCTGTTACCCCTGCCCATCCCGCATCCTCTCCAGCGCCTCCTGTCTGTCCATGTCCTCCAGCTTCCGCTTCTCACACCCTGGCAGGCTTAAGTCAAAGCCGCACACCTTTTTAAAGCTGCAGTAAGTACACGCCTCCTCGCTGCCCTTTTCATAGGGGTTCAAAGAGATGCTCCCGTCCAGGATCTTCCTCCCTATGTCCGCAATCCTGCGGCTCACATAGCCGGAGACAGTCTTCAGCTCCTGGCTGTCCAGCACCGAGGAACGCGCGGAATAGCCGCCGTCTTTTTTGCGCTCCACCGGGATCACGTCCGACTTATCCTCCATAAATCTGTCCAGGCGGCTAACGATGTCCGGCTCGCCATTCACAACGCCCTTCATGCGCAGCTGCTTTTCTATCTGCTGGTTGATCTCATCATCGGTCAGCTCCACAGGGGACTCCACAGAAGGGTCATCAATGTGATAATAGAGCAGTGCCGCCGGTACAATCTCTTTGCCCGGATGCTTCCTTGCCTCCAACTCCAGAGCGGCGTTCATATACACCACCAGCTGCAGCTGCAGCCCGTAATAGAGCGCCGCCAGGTCAAACTGCCTGTTGCCGGACTTGTAATCAATGACCTTCACGTACACCTTATCCCTGTCTTCCGACACATCCACCCTGTCGATCCGCCCCATAAGCCGCATCTTTTCCTGCTCGGAAAGCGCCACATTGACGCTGGCGAGATCGTCTGTCTGACGAAAGGATACCTCAAAAAGCTCCGGCGTAAAGCTGCCCTTGACCAGCTGCTTCTGCAGGGTCATCACCGTCCGGGTCAGGATACGTCCCATCCTTGTGATGGCATACTCGTTCCTGGCACTGCTGTAGAGCACCGTTTCCCCATAAGCCGCCGCATAGGCCTCCAACGCTTCCCGCACTGTCTCTGCCCCGAATTCCTCCGGAAAGTCAAACCATGTGTAGCTGCTTTCGGCAAGCTTCTCTGCAAACTGCTCCAACACCGCATGGTACACGTTTCCCATATCCACATTTTCAAAAGAGAATTCCTCCCGCTCCTGCAGCGCCAGCCCATACTGCAGGAAATGCCTGTAGGCACAGGCCGCGTAAGTCTCCAGCCGGGTGACGCTGTTCTCCAGCTGCAGCCCGTAAAGCGCCCTTGCCACCTCCGGCGCCAGCCCGCTGTCAAGATAGCGCCGAAACGCCGCATCCGTCAGCACGTCACGCTTCGCCTTAAGCGGCTCCTGCCCATAGACCTGGTACACCGTGAAAAAATCCCTCTCCTGCTCCGGGGAGAGAACCCCTTCCGCATAGGCGCGCAGGCTCCCCGCAAGGATAGCTGCCCCCTCCTTACCCGTCACAATCTGCTCCACGGCTGGCCTTAATTCCGGATACTGCACCCCAAGACCGGGATAGAGCTTCCTTACCACATCCACCAGATAAGCGGGGCGGATGGACTTTCCCGCGCTGTTTACCCGGGACCAGGACAGGTACAGACGCTGTGACGGCTTAGTCATGTTCAGATACAGATACAGCCTCTGGATATACATCTGCTGCCTGGGACTGGGCGCCAGTTCCAGCTGAGACTCCCGCAGAAACTCCCTGTCCATGTCGGAGATAATGCCGCCCTTGGAAATATTCTTTGGTATGCTGCCGTCGTTGACTCCCATGAAGAACAGCGTCTTAACCTGCTTAAGCCGTGTCCGCTCCATATCCCCCACCATGACCCGGTCCACATTCTGGGGGATGGTGCCTACCTGGATTTCCCCGAACCCTGCCTCCAAAATATCCGCAAACTCCCCCAGGGAGATTGTCTCATCCCCCAGCAGGGCATAGATCTGTTCCAGAAGCTCCATCACCAGGCGGTAAATCTGGGCATATTCCCTGGCGCGCCCTGCCTCCCCCGCCGCCTCAAATTCCTCCTGATAAGCAAAAAGCTTCTGCTGCACCCTGTTCTGCACAAGGAAATCATACAGGGCGTTGACGTAAGTTTTCACAGGCTCCTCCCTGCCAAGGCGGAGCATCCCTACCTGTTCCATCATGCGCTCTCTGATGCTGTTCAGCTCCGCCAGCTCCTCCTCGTCCCCTTCCTGCTGTACCCTGCGGGCAAAAAGGCGGCTGTAGCTGCGGTATCCCCGCAGACCCGTCCGGATACAGTAATTCTCCAGCTTATCCACCTCCTCCGGCGTCAGATCGGAGAGCCCGCTTCTCAGATAATGGAATACCGTCTCATAGGTAAAATCCTTGTCAAAGAGTGCCAGCGCGCTCTTGATATACTCTATCATGGGATTCAGCACAATGCCCCTGGTCCTGTCGATATACACAGGTATCTCCATCTTGGCAAACTCCGTCTCCACATAGGGGGCATAGCCCTCCAGATCGCCAATGATCACCGCAATATCCCGATAGGCAAGCCCGTTCTCCCGTATCAGCCTGCAGATCTCCAGACCGGCCTGATGGACCTCCTCCTTTGGCGTACTTGCCTCAAACATACGTATTTCCTGCTGTTCCCCCTCAAAGGCAGTCACACGATAACGGAACAGATTCCGCTCCAGGTGGCACAGCGCCGGAGAATTTGTAAAACGGTGGCTCTGCATCACAAACACATCCCGCCCCCGCTCCACCTTATTTTCCTCCGCCAGACGGCACAAGTCCGCCACTGTCTTCTTGGTCAGATGGAACAGCCGCTGCTCCCCGTCCAGCTCATAGGGGTTTTCCCCTGCCCCCAGGGTCAGGACCATGGTCACTTCACCGCACAGCCGCATCAATTCTGCGATTACCCTGTTCTGTATGGGAGTAAATCCGGTGAAGCCGTCAAACACCACCACGCTTCCCGGCAGCAGCCGCGATTTCTGAAGGGAACGGCGGAGCACATCCAGCGTCTCCTCAGTGGTGATAAAGCTGTCCTGAATATAGCTCATGAACCCTTTGTAAAGGATCTCCAGATCCTTCAGCTTCTGTGCCAGCGCCCCCCTTTTCTCCGCATAGGCGATCAGGGTCTTCACATCCTCCGTGCCAATGCCGTACTGCATAAACTCGGAAATGGTGCTCTTTACCTCATGGATATAGCCCTGCCTCTGCAGGAAACTCCCCAGCGTGGGAAGCCGGTCTTTCAGCCCCGCCGCAACCTTCTGCAGCACAAGGCTTTTGCCGGTATCGTCCAGGACAGGAATGTCCTGCCCGCCCACTTCCTCCAGAATACGATGGCTGAGCCTGCCGAAGCTCAGCACATCTATGTTCATAATGCCTCCCCTGTGGCTTAGAAGCACAAGATCCTTCTGGGTCTGCATGGTAAACTGGTCCGGTACAATGATAAAGAAATTCTTTTTTGGATCTTCCCCTGCACGCCTTATGATCTCCTCATAAAGCATCCTGCTTTTTCCGGCGCCGGAAGGTCCGAAATAAAATTGAAGGCTCATATTAACTCCTGTTCCATTTTGATGTTTGCCTCTGCACCCATGGGCGGCGGAAGTTTCTCACAGATAAAACCTCCACAGATAATCAGCCGCTTCCTCCGCATAGTCAATGCCGATCCGCTTTCCCGCCCTGATCTGGGAAGCCTGGATGACCTGTCCCTCTGTCACATAGAATTTATTGCTCTTTACCATGTCTATATCATTGTCAGCCCTTGTGATCCCCATGGCGATACAGAGCTTTCCGGGCCCGTCAGCCAGAGACTTCTGCAGGGTTCCGGGACAGCTGTCCGCGGTATAGGGGGCTTTGCCCTGTCTGGCGCGCCTGCGGTTCTGCTCCTCCAGGCGCAGGGCAGTCATGATCCGCCTTGACTCCTCATCTGCAGGGATTACGCTGCGCAGGAGGACAGCCTGTGGAATCCCCTCCCTCATGGCTGCAATATTCATACAACTGTACATGCCATAGATCAGATACACATAAGAAGTACCGCCCGCATGATACATGGGCTCCGTGCGCTCCGTGCGCCTGCCGCCGTAAGTGTGGGAGCCCTTGTCCGTCTCCCCCATATAACTCTCCACCTCGGTGATGATGCCCCTGACTGTGCCGCACCCTGTCTCATGCACCAGGATTTTGCCCAGAAGCTCCTTCGCCACCGTCAGCCCGTCCCTGGCAAAAAAATCTCTTTCCAAACGCTCCGCCGCCATACCGCCTGTCTCCTTAATATACGCTCCTGCCACTCTCATGTCCTCCGGCTTCCCACATACTTGCCGCCCGGCTGTTTCATGCCGCGCCCATGATATTATCTCTCATGTATAAATATATCCGTAATTCCCGGATTCGTCAACACCGAGCGATTCATCCCTGTTCGTCCTCCTGTGGACAGCACAAACTGCCTGTTTCCATATGCTGAAATTTATGGTAAAATGTTGGCACAGAAGATGCACATTCCCATTTGATGAGGAAATCCCATGAATATACCCATTGTTATTCAGACTTTGAAAGAATTATCCGGCTGGCTTGCAGGTTCAAAGCCAAATCAAAAAGTAGTTGCAGAGATATGTGAAAAAAATTTGTGATCCACACTGATCATCCATCAAACTGCTAAAGGAGGCAAAATGAAATCAAAAACACGAAAAAATATGGAACACCTCAAAAATAAAAAGCTCTTTTTATTTGACATAGACGGCACCATCGCCGTCGGTGACACTCTCTACGAGGGCAGCGCAGAGCTGCTCTCCCACATTGACCGTATGGGCGGCAAAAGCTATTTTATCACAAACAATTCCACCCGCAGCGGCGCCGACTATGTGGAAAAATTCCGCAATGCCTTTCATCTGGAGACCACCGAGGAACAGTTTGTCACCTCCGGCTTCCTGACCATACGCTTCCTGAAAGAGCGCTATGCAGGCAGGAAAATATTTGTGCTGGGCACCGCCTCCTTTATACAGGAGCTGCGCAGAAACGGGCTGCATGTCACAGAGGACGCCGAGGAGAACATTGCCTGTGTGGTCGCTGCCTATGACAGTGAACTCACCTACGACAAGCTGATCCGGACATGCAGGGTGCTTTCCACCACAGACGCCCCCTTCTACGCCACAAATCCTGACCTGTGCTGTCCCATAGACTTTGGCTTTATACCGGACTGCGGCGCCATCTGCCGCATGATCACGGACTCCACCGGCAAGACCCCTGTCTACCTGGGCAAGCCCAGCCGCCATGTGGTGGAGCTGTGCCTGTCCCTGTCCGGCTTCTCAAAGGAGGAGACTCTTGTAGTGGGGGACCGCCTCTACACCGACATCGCCTGCGGCATTAACGCCGGAGTGGATACCTGCATCGTCTTTACCGGGGAGGCAAAGGCCGGCGACATGGCAGACACTCCCTATCCTGCGGATTACTGCTTCGACAATATAAAAGAGCTCCTGATGCACTGCACCGAAGCTCCCTGAAATCAGAACCGGATGTCAACAAAGCCAATGGGCTGATGAACAGGCTTCACCCCCCATTGGCTGATTATTTCCATGATATTCACTTGTGGATCGCCTTCTCAATCACTCCAAAACCCAGCGGATAAGGTCCCGTATGCACGCTGATGGTAGCGCCGATCTGGTATATGGGAATGTCCTTCACTGCCAGCCCTTTTGCATGCAGCGTCTCCAGCGCATGCTCCCTGTAGGCAACCGCCTCCTCATAGTCATAGCCAAACCCTATGGTTATACTATAACAGTCCACATCTTTCCCGCTGTTCTTCAAATAGTCAACCAATAGGTTCAACGCCTTCTCCGTGGTGCGCTTCCTCCCGCGCCCGATACCGGAGGGGAAGATTTCCCCCTGCTTCAAGGTGATGACCGGGCGGATACCCAGCACGCTCCCGGCTACGGCGGAAACCCTGCCGATACGCCCGCCGTGCTTCAAGTATTCCATATCTCCCACCGTGAAGAAAATCCTCCCGGTGCCCTTGATCTCCTCCAGGCGTTTCACCGTATCCTCATAGCCGTATCCGCTGTCACGGAGCCTCACCGCCTCCAGCACATACAATCCCTGGAGGACAGTATCCAGCGTGGAATCAATCACCGTCACCTGTGCCTGCGGATACTCCTCCAGCACCAGGCTGCGGGCATTCACCGCCGACTGCAGGGAACCGCTGAACTTTGTCGTAATACAGATACAGACCACAGAGACCCCCTGCTTTACATACGGCATAAACACGTCCACATAATCCTGCGCAGAGGGCATGGACGACTTGGGATATACGCCCTTTCTGTCAACCATCTGCTGATAGAAATCCCTGATCCCGATCTCTACGATTTCCTTCTGGTAATGTTCATCGTCAAAGGAGACATAAAAGGGAACGACTGTGATATTTTTTTCCTGTGTCAGCTCCACTGGCAGATCACAGGAGCCGTCGCTGATTATATGGAACGCTTCACTCATAAGCTTACACCCCATGTCCGCTGAAACGGACATAAATTCAATCGTACTTGACAATAGAAATCTTCTTTTTGACTTTATTGTATGAAAATTTCTTTATACTATTACCCTGCACGTATCATGGTTACGCTGTATAGAATACCACGTTTTCAGAAAAATATCAACATATTTTGGCATTTTGAATTACATTTTATGGTAATTTTATCTTTTATTCATGGTTTTGATTACCACATGCGGCTTTAGTTACCCTACATGCCCGGCCAGACCAG
Source organism: uncultured Lachnospiraceae bacterium (assembly GCA_948470905.1). Classification (GTDB taxonomy): domain Bacteria; phylum Bacillota; class Clostridia; order Lachnospirales; family Lachnospiraceae; genus Acetatifactor. The sequence continues at coordinate 8,906 of CAOKQK010000042.1, forward strand.
TGTTTCCATGAAATACGCCTTATTTTTTCTTTCCCTGCTCATCCAGGTACAGCTGCACCCGGTTCTCTATCACTTTTACGACTTCATCCTCACTCTTGGTTCCGTTAAAATAATCGGCTGCTTCCTCCTGGATGATCGCTATCAGCGGCTGCGGTCTGAGCGGGAGCGGTCTTGCGTCCTCCAGATACCGGGCTATCTCATCCGCCTTCTCCTGCGTAAGGTCTTCTGCATCCTCGCCCCCTTTATGTAGGGTGCCTGTGACTCTGCCTGCCGCATCATAAGTCCGCACGACGGCCCCTGCCTCTATCTCCCTCTGCGCTACTATATCAAAGGCTTTTCTGCTGACCGGGAACGTTGTTGTCACAAATCCATCATCACTTTGCACTTCATCTCCCAACAGGAATGTGACCAGCTTCCAGGCTCCCTCGATATGCCTGGAACCGGCATTGATCCCCATGAGATAACTGTCTTTTGGAGTCGCTACTGCATGACAGCCATCCTCAAACAGGACGCCTGCCATGATCCGCCCCCGATCCTCCAGCTCCTTTTCGGTCTGGAAATTATAATAGCCATAATTCCACCTAATTTCTAATATTTGAGGCCGGTCATACTGCTTATCATAAGCACACCTCTTTGCCGCCTGGAGCATCCTGTGGAACAGCTCCCCGCTGAAGTCACAGCTCCTCTCCTCCCAGTCCACCATTCCCCACAGATCTTCCGATCCCTGCAGCAGGAACTCCAATATTTCTTTCTGACCCATCTTAAAAAGAAATCTTTCCTCATCCGTATCCAGCATGACCTTCAATAGAGTATCCACTGTGGGCATCTCCCCCTCTCCCAGAAGGGACTGATCCATCGTGTAAGCGGTCAGGCTTGCGTTAAGGATGACCCCATAAATTTTTCCCTCATACCTCCAGCTATCAAAGACCACCGGGAAATAATCCTCCTCCGATATGCCGGAGCTGTCCATCAGCGGGGTCAGATCCGCAAAAACCCCATTGTCTATCATACTGTAAATATCCCCGAGCAACGCATTCCCACAGATGATATCGGCACACTTCCCCGCGGCAAGCTGCAGGTTTGTCTCCGTGCGAAAGTCACTTATCGACCCTTCATCCCACCCGTCCAGCACCGCATAATATGTATCGTCTGACTGGTTAAAGAGCTGCAGCTGCTTTTTCAGCCATCCACCCTGATCGCTCGCATACATCCCTCTGACCGTGATGATCTCCCTTTCTTCGCCGACATTTACCCTCGCCAGCTGTTCCTCTATCCCGGTACTCCATATGATCCCGGCTTCGCTGCCTTCCACCCAAAAGTCCACTGCGCCCGCCAAGTCCGGGAATGCATAGAACGTTCCCCCAAAGGGCAGCTCCAGCGTCTTTGTGCCCTTTTTCAGGTCCACATGCCAGAAGCCTTCCGTATCCAGAAGCATCAGCCTGTCTCCCGAAGCGCCTATATACTGAGCTCCGCTGTCCAGTGTTACCTTTTCTATTTTAGTGACAGTGCCGGCGACGGGGTCAAGCTCCGCGAGCCCATATACCTTGTTTTCCTCTGTCAGCAGGATGACCCTGCCGTCCTCCAGCCCGCAGATATCCCTGACCCAGCCCCCGGTCTTGCTGTTGTAAAGCATATTTCCATCCTTGTCCAGCCGGATGACGCCGTCTGTCTGGGGGATGAAGCAGTTCCCGGCCCCGTCCAGATACCACTGGGTGGAGCGGTAGCTTCGGGAGACACCGCTTAAAAACAGCTGCCTTTCCTTCCCCTCCGGCTGGATATATACATCCATCACCTGTGTGCCGTCCCCGGCATCCGCCTTCTCCCCGATCAGGCTTATCAGCTCTCCCCGGTAATACTGCCTGCCAAGCAGCCACTGGCTGACCTCTGGGCCTTCCAGGATCCGGCTCTCTACACGAATCTCATAATATTCTGTCGGCTCCTCTTTTTGGCCGCAGGCGGCAAACAGAAATACCAGCCCCAGCAGTGAAAATAGAAATATACTTTTTTTCATGTTGCTTCTCCTTTACAACACAATGCACAACCGCTGTCTGTATTCCAACTTACTAATTACTGTACGCGCCACAAACCGTGCAGTATGAAAATATCATATGACCCTTATCATCATACACATTCTCATAATCATGCCTTTCATACTCCAACACCGCAATCTCGTTGTAGCCGTCGCACTTTGTACACAAATAATGAATCTCATCACACCATACATGGTATGTAGCATCATGATCCGCTGCAAAATTCCTCACAACATAGCTTCCACATATATTATGTTCACAAGCTTCAGATTCTCTCGCACTGGCCGCCTGCGCCGTCTGCGCAAATCCCAGCATCCCCATCGTGCCCATCACTGCCGCCATCAATACTCCTACTGCCTTACGCTTCATAACCTCATACCTCCATAATATTATATTGTTGTATTCCCGACAATATGCCGATTTGATTTTTCCGGTCTGTTACTGCCGGATCCGTTTCCTGCCTGCTGCATGTCGTTCGCCATGACCGGTCTGCCGTCTCTGTCTTTTCCGCGCCGGCCATGCTTTTATTCCCGCCCTCCCATGGCAGTGCCTGCAGCTTCCCTGCCAACCCTTTTCACAGCTTCCTCTTCTGCATATCCCTGCGCCTCCTCCTGTGTTCTGGCCGTTACCGCCCGCAACGGCGCTGCGCGTCCTGCAGATTGTAACATCCTGTTTTGACTGCATAACAATAGTGAAATTATGCTTGCCATGTACAAGATTTTGTTGTAATATATTCTTGACAACTTAAATATAACACATTTTTTACTGTAAAAACCGTTTTTTACGTGAACGTTGATTTTTACAACGCGAGCGTAGTATTTTAAACAAAAGGACAAACAGGGGATAAACAGACAAATACGGGAAACCGAAAAAAAGTGGGAAAGGAATCAAATGAACGAAATCTATCTTTGTGACAGTGAACTATTCTGGCTGCAGCGCATGGAACGCGCGGTAAACAGCTTTCAGATCAGGAGTGACTGGGAACTTTCCGTGGTTGGCAGGACAAGATCTCCCCGGGAGCTTCTTCCCCTTCTGCAGAGCCGCGGCACAGGAACCGGGATTTATCTTTTAGATGTGGGACACGGGACCGGGATGGACGGCATGGAGCTGGGAGCGGAAATTCGCAGACTGGACGGGGATGCCTTCCTGATCTATGTCACCTCCCACGAGAACCTGGCAGGAGCAGCATTGGAAGCCTTCCGCCGACGGCTGCTCGCCCTTGATCTCATCGTGAAAGATCCCAGGGACTTCCAGGACAGGATATGCCAGTCCCTTTCCTGTATCGAGGAGATACTCGCCCGCAGAGAGGACGAGGCAGAGCTCCTTACATTGGAGAACAGATCTTCCCATCGCTTTTTCCCCAAGAAGGAGATCTACTTTATCGAATCTGTAAAAGGCTTCCGCCAGATAGCGCTGCACACTGCCTCTGAGGTCTACCGTTATCCTGCCACCCTTCGGGAATGCTGTGCGAAGCTTCAGAGAGATTTCCTCCTATGCCGCAGGAACTGCCTTGTAAACCTCCGGCACATACGGTCCGCAGACCACCCATCCAGGACACTCCTGCTCGACAACGGGGCATACTGCAGCTGCTCTGTGCGTCAATGGGAGGTCTTTGTCAGGCAGTATGGCAGGCAGGACTGACTACATCTCATACGCCTTCTTATAAGCCTCCACCCTGTCTCTCTCCAGAATGCCCCGGATCTCCTGCCGGATTTCCAGAGCTGCATCCACAAAGCAGGGCGCCAGCCTGACACCTCGCTCTTTTTCCATGTTTTCAAAGACTTCCTCCAGCGGGAGCACCTTCCCCTGATAATTGGCTATAATGTCATTATTTCTGTCAATATAGTCCGCCACACACAGGATATCCACCAGCGGCGCGTCCGCTGTCTCCTCCCTGTGGTACTCCTCCGGATAGCCGTCCTGTCCGCTGTAACTGCTGTGGTGCCCCAGAGCCGCTATGGCATAATCCCTCGTGGAAGGCCACCGCTGCAGGATCTCATAGCCCAGCACCGTATGCATACAGTGCAGTTCTTCCTCCCTTGCCGTCCAGCCGCGGTTCTGGATGTCATACAGGTTCAGAAGCTTCATCTTCCCTATATCATGCAGGATCCCGCATTCATAGAGAAAGCTGTCCAGTTCTTCCCTGTTGCCAAGGAGTGCCTCCACCGAATCACAGCCCCTTACGCCCAGAAGCTGCTTTGGCTCCCGCTCCAGCACCCTGTGCAGTATCGCCTGGGAAATCTTCGCAACCATCAGGGAATGCACATATGTCTCCGGCTGCCTGCAGGCCACCATTTCCTCGATAAAAACCCGAAAGCTGCCCTCCCCCGGATACTCAATATAGGTGTCCAGACTGCTCCTGATATAGTAAAATAAGGCGTCGTTGAATTTGCTGTGAGGGACTTGTTTTACGTACTGTGCCATCCTCCGGTACATCATGAGGATCACAGGCTTTTTCTTCTCGACCATCTGCTCGTCCGCCTTCACATACACCGAATACAGCGCCGGGATAAACACATTGCCGTACATTCCCTGCTGGGTGTAATCGGTGGCGGAAGCTGCGGCATATACCTTCTCCATATTCTGCAGGAATTCCTCCAGCGTGTGTATACCGCCGTGGTAGGAAGCCGCATAGTAAGCGTATTCCCATTGAGGCTGCAGGGGGATCCCCTTTTCCCTGGCATTCCTGACCTGCCTGTCATAGACAAACTGCGCCGACTCCATGACTTCCCTGATGTCCTGCACCGTAGCCTCCCCGCTGCGCAGGAAGCTGAGCAGAGAGGTCCGCTCCTGATGGGACTTGTAGATAAAAAGGTCCCACGAAAGATCCGGTGTCTTCTCATGATATACCGGATCTTTCAAAATCTGCAGGGAACGCCGGAGCACGTCCATCTTCTTCCTGACAGTCTCAGGCTCGTTCCCCACATAGCCCAGCGCCAGGTTGCCCATGGCGCGGTGGATATAACCCCTGGTTTCCGTGTCCTCTATCTCATCGTAATACCGGATATACCCGGCGGCTTCCCCAAAAAGCAGCTGCATTTTCCAACGGAACCTGTCAGTCACGCTCTTGCCTTCCATCCGCTGAAAGTTATATGCCGCCATTGCCGCCATGTACAATTCCTTGATCAAAAGCTTCCTGTGCTTCTTCCTTCTGGCATATACCGTCAGGGCACTGCACACCTGATACTGCATCCCTACATCCAGCTGCTCCTTCATCAGCACATCTGCGAACTCCGCCAGAGCCTCTATATCCTCCGGGTCTGCATTCAGAATATCATCCAACACAGGCACAAGCTTCTCCCGAAGAATGGTCATGTTTTCCTCCCGGAGCCGCTCTATCTCCCCGTGGTCTTCCAGCTTCCGCCGGTAAAAATCCCCCGGCTCCTCCTCCGGAGCCATGTGCTCGCCCAGCAGCCGGCTCACCTTCCTCGTATTTTCACAAAATATCTCCTGATACTGCCGCATAGCCATACCCCCAGCGCGCTTTCGCACGCATACTAATCAATATTTCTGACATCAGGATCTCCTGCCCCACCTGCCAAGGCATTCCAGCACCTGATGTACATCCAGCGGTTTCGTAATGTGCTCGTTCATGCCTGCCTCAAGGGAACGCTTCCTGTCTTCCACAAAGGCATTCGCCGTCATTGCTACGATGTGTACCTCCAAGGCGTCCCGCCGTTCCATTTTCCGGATCTGCCTGGTCGCCTCCAGTCCGTCCATCAGCGGCATCTGGATATCCATCAATATCAGATCATAATAAAATTCCGGTCTGGCGGCAAAGGCGTCCACCGCCTCCCTGCCGTTTTCAGCCGTGTCAATCTCTGCTCCCGTGTCTCGCAGGATTTCCGTCGCAATCTCCCTGTTCAGCTCATTGTCCTCCGCCAAAAGGATGTGGCAGCCCTCATAGCTCTGCACCATTTCCACACTGCCGCTCTCAATCTCCCTGCCATTCTCCGTGTAGGGGAACAGCGCCTGGGCCAGGCGGCTTTCAAACAGCGGCAGCGGCACAAATGATTTGACACCTGCCTGCTTTAAGAGATATTCCATCCCTGACCAGTCGCTCTCCGAAAAAAGCAGGATTGGGAACTGACTGCCCTTTCTGTCACGGATCTCCGGCAGAAAAAGTGATATCTCCATGTCGCTGAGCTTATCGCTGGTAAGCATCGCAAAATAATCTATTCCGGAGATGTCCGCCTCGTTGATCAAATCTATGGCATCCATGCCGCATGCAGCCACATCCGCAGCAAATCCCAGCCTGCCCAGCATGGGCGGCAGCTGCTCCAGCTTCTCCTCCGCTCCCTGCAGCACCAACACACGTTTTCCCTCAAAGGCATCTTTACAGGAGAAATCCTCCTTCTGTGAAATCTCCAGCGGCACCCTGACTGTAAAGATGCTGCCCACACCCTTCTCACTTTCCACATGAATATCGCCATCCATCATTTCCACTATCTTCTTTGCGATACTCATTCCCAGACCCGTTCCCTCTATCTTGCTGGATGTAGTATCCTGCGCACGCTCAAAGGGTTCAAAAATACGCTCCACAAACTCCGGCGACATGCCCATACCGTTGTCCTGTACCTGGACGGACAGCAGGGCCCTGCCGTCTTCCTGCCTCTCCTGCGCCACCCGCATCCACACGTCTCCGCCTTCCTGGGTGAACTTCACCGCATTGGAAAGGATGTTGATATAGACCTGCTGCAAGTGCAGGGTATCTCCCACAAGGTTCTCATATCGCACATTATCCAGCTCCAGGTGAAAGTGCAGCCCCTTCTTCTCCGCCTGGGGCTTGATAACGATCAGAATAGAGTGGATCAGGTCCGCCAGCTGCAGTTCTTCCAGCATGATCGTCACCTTGCCGCTCTCAATGCGGGACATATCCAGCACCTCATTGATCAGGGCAAGCAGATGTCCTGACGCCGTCCGTATCTTCTTCAGGCAGTCCTCCACCCTTGCGCTGTCATTGATATAATTCAGGGCAATATCCGTCATACCTACAATGGCGTTCATGGGCGTGCGGATATCATGAGACATCTCCGACAGGAATTTGGTCTTTGCCATGCTCGCCACGTTGGCCGCCTCCAGGGCGTCCTCCATCTTACGACGATACTCCTCCTGCTCCATAAAGACACGTTCTTCCTGCTCCCGACGGTCTACGATCATACAGAGACACATACCCTCGTCAAAATCTGCGCAATAGGTCTCGTATTTTCCGCCGCCTGCATTTCCTGCGCTGCCCGCACTGCCTTTGCCGCCTATGCTGTCCTCACTGTCCGCATTGCCTTTGCCGCCTATGCTGTCCTCACTGTCCGCACTGCCTTTGCCGCCCGCCAGCCCCAGCCTTCCTGCCGTCAGCCCTGGCAGCGCACTTTTTTCTATCCCCAGCAGCGAGGCTGCGGCTTCGTTCGCATACAAGACAACAGCCTCACCACAAAAGGGCAGGTCTGTGACCAGATATGCCTGTTGGCTTCTGCCAAAAAGGATTTCTAACTCCTTATAAGTTTTCATAACATTCTCCATCCCAGAGATATCAATTCCATTCTATATTTCCCACTCCGTAAAAGAGTATGTTTATTGTATCATTTTTCAGGCAAAAAGAAAAGGGGCGGAAGAATTTCTTTGCCCCATTGCATAACTATTGCCGTAACGGTTCAGACAGATTGCTGAACCGTTACCTGCTTTTATTATCCAGCCATACAGAGGCTGCTCAGTGAACCCCCAGATCCTCCCCTGTAATTGTGCCGATTCCGTTTTCTTCCAGAAGCCCCGTCAGCCCGTCCGTGTCCGCCACGCGGAAGATCATGCACGCCTGCCCGTCCTTCTGTCCGAAGACAGAATACATATACTCCACGTCAATCCCCGCCTGAGAGATCACTCCCAGCACCCTGCCCAGCCCGCCGGGCGTGTCAGGAACCGTCACGCCCACCACAGGGGTCATGGTCAGGATAAATCCCTGCTCCAGAAGGATGGAAGAAGCCCTTGAGGCGTCATCCACAATCAGCCGCAGGACACCGTAATCCGCAGTCTCCGCAATACTGATAGCCCGAAGGTTCACCTGGTTTTGTGAAAGAATGTTGGTGATATCCGCAAGCTGTCCCGCTTTATTTTCCAAAAATACCGAAATCTGAGGTATTGTCATCTTTTTGCCTCCTCATTAAAGTTCCGCCTCTGCACTCAGTTCCCGTTTACGGGAACTTGCCCCCCTGGGCTGGAAAGAAATTCCATCCGATAATACCTCAGCTGGTATTTCTTTCCGGGGGCGACTCCGTTCCAAGGCTGTTTAAAGTTCCGCCTCTACACTTTATATCTTCCGCCTGTCGATCACGCGCACTGCCTTGCCCTCGCTCCTGGTGATGGACTTGGGCGCCACCAGACGCACCTTGGCATAGATGCCCAGCATGGCTTTCAGTGCCGACACCAGCCCCTTCTCCATCTCCGTGATCCTGCCCAGGTTGTCGGAGAAGTTCTCGGGAGACATTTCTACCATGACCTCCAGCGTGTCGGAATTGTTGATCCGGTCTACGATGATCTGATAGTTTGCCGGATAGCCCTGTTCTAAGAGCACTGTCTCGATCTGGGACGGGAATACGTTGACTCCCTTGACAATAAGCATGTCGTCGCTTCTGCCCATGGGCTTGCTCATCTTCACATGGGTGCGCCCGCAGGAACACTTTTTCCTGGTCAGTATGCAGATGTCTCTGGTACGATAGCGCAGAAGGGGAAATGCCTCCTTGGTAATGGCAGTGAACACCAGCTCGCCCTTGCTGCCCTCGGGGAGGACCTCCCCCGTATCCGGGTCGATGATCTCGGCAATAAAGTGATCCTCATTGATATGCATGCCTGTCTGCTCACTGCACTCAAAAGCCACTCCGGGACCGCTGGTCTCTGTCAGCCCATAAATGTCATAAGCCTTGATCCCCAGCTTATCCTGGATATCCCGGCGCATCTCCTCGCTCCAGGCCTCCGCGCCGAAGATCCCGGCTTTCAGCTTAATCTTGTCCCTCAGCCCCCGCTCATGGATGGTCTCCGCCAGATAAGCGGCATAAGAAGGCGTACAGCACAGAATGGTAGCCTCCAGATCCACCATGAACTGCAGCTGGCGCTCCGTGTTGCCGGAGGACAGGGGAAGGGTCAGACAACCCACCTTATGGCTGCCGCCGTTCAGCCCGGGACCGCCGGTGAAAAGCCCGTAGCCATAGCAGACATGACACACATCTTCTTCGGTCCCCCCTGCAGCCGTAATGGCGCGGGCACAGCAGTCCTCCCACAGGTCTATGTCATGCTGGGTATAAAATGCCACCACCCTGCGTCCGGTGGTGCCCGATGTGGACTGGATGCGGACACAGTCCTTAAGAGACGTCGCCAGCAGCCCATAGGGATAAGCCTCCCGCAGGTCGTCCTTGCTTAAGAATGGCAGCTTGTGCAGATCGTCCACGCCCTGAATGTCATCGGGCGTAACCCCTTTCTCCTCCATTTTCGCCCGGTAATAAGGCACGTTGTCCCATACGTGGCGCACCTGCCTGACCAGCCGCTCGTTCTGCCACGCAAGGATCTGCTCCCTGTCCGCAGTCTCGATTTCCTTTTGATAATACCGTTCCATATGCTTTTTCCCTTCTCGGATTTTATCCTTTCTCGGATTATATTCGGATTATATAATGAAGTTTTTAAATAATGCTTCTGTCTTTAATCAGCAATTTACATCCATTTACGCATTCCTAGTACTGCGTTGCGCATATAACAGTGAATGTCAGCATTGGTGCAAATAGGCGGTGCTGAATTCACTGTTAATTGCGCAACGCAGTACTAGATCCTCATGCACTCCAGCCAAGTCCGAACGCCTTCCTGTTCATCTCCAGGAATTTGGGCGGCACGCTTTTCTCAACCGCCTCCATCCACTCCTCCCGGGTAAAGTCAAAGTATTTGGCAAGCCTGCCCATGAGCACCAGGTTCACAGCCTTGCTGCTTCCGGCCTCCTCCGCCAGGGCAAGGGCATCCAGCGCGTCCACTTCAATCCCCAGCGCTTTCAGCTTCTCCTCCAGATTCTCCGGATATACCGCCATGCCTGCCACCACAGGCATGGGATTGATCTGCTGGCTGTTGACGATGACACGTCCGCCCGGCTTCAGAAATTCCGTATAGCGCGCCGCCTCCAGCAACTCAAATGAAAGGATGCAGTCCGCCTGTCCCTTGTCTATGATTGGGGAATAGACCCTGTCGCCCCAGCGGACGTATGTCACCACGCTCCCTCCCCGCTGGCTCATGCCATGCACCTCGCTGACTTTCACATCATATCCCCTGCCAAGGAGCAGACGTCCCAGAAGCTTGCTCGCAAGCAGAGTTCCCTGTCCGCCTACCCCCACGATCATGATATTTTTCGTCTCCATATTCACACCTCCTTGCGCGCTTCATAAGAGGGTGTGTAAACACCCCTCTTTGCGCATATCAACCAATATTTGCAAATCTATTTCCAAACTTACACCTCTCCATTATGGGATTTAACCCAACGCACCAAATTTACAAAGCTGCCCGCAGACGCCGCACCCCACACAGAGTGTAGTGTCGATCGTTGCCTTGCCGTCCACCATGCTGATGGCAGGGCAGCCGATGTTCATGCATGCCTTGCAGCCCCTGCACTTCTCTGTATCCACACAGATGGGACCCGGGTGCTTCACATATTTTAGCAGGGCACAGGGACGGCGGGAAATGATCACAGACGGCTCCGCCGCCGCAAGTTCCTCCTTAATGACCGTCTCACAGCTTTCCATATCGTAGGGGTCTACCACCCTGACACGCCTGATTCCCACTGCGTGGCACAGGCTCTCCAAGTCGATCTTCGTGCAGGGATCCCCCTTCAGATTATATCCCGTGGTGGGATTCTGCTGATGTCCCGTCATTCCTGTGATGGAATTGTCCAATATAATGACCGTGGCGTTGGATTCATTATAAGCAATATTGATCAAGCCTGTGACGCCGGAATGGATAAAGGTAGAGTCGCCGATGACCGCCACCGTCCTCCCTGCATTTTCCTCGTCACCCGCCTTCACAAAGCCGTGCAGCCCCGAAACGGAAGCCCCCATACAGACAGTGGTGTCAATGGCTCCCAGGGGCGCGACGGCACCCAGGGTATAGCAGCCGATATCCCCCAGCACCGTAAGCTTTAACTTTTTCAGCACATAGAAAATACTGCGGTGGGGACAGCCTGCGCACATCACCGGAGGCCTTGCCGGAATGGCATCCTCCAGGACAGCGCCCGCCTGTACCGTCCCGCCCAGCTTCTCCTTTACCAGATTCTGGCTCAACTCGCCTATATTGGAGAACAAGTCTTTTCCAGATACCGAAAGCCCCAGATTCCTGCAGTGGGTTTCAATAAAACCGTCCAGTTCCTCCACCACCACAAGCCTCTGCACCGTGGCCGCAAAATCCCTGATCTTCCGCTCCGGCATGGGCCAGATCATGCCCAGCTTCAATACAGGACAGGTATCTCCAAGTGCTTCCTTCACATACTGATAGCAGGTGGAAGATGTAATGATGCCGCAGGAGGAATCCTGCCCCGGCTCGATACGGTTGATCCCCGCCGTCTCCGCCCAGTTCCTCAAAGCTTCTGTGCGCGCCTCCACTTCCGGGTGGCGCTTCTTGGCATTGGCAGGCATCATAATATACTTTGCCGGATTCTTCTCATACTTTCTCTGCTCCGGAAGCACCCTCTCCCCCGGCTCCACCACGCTCTGGGAATGGCTGACACGGGTACACATCTTGATCAGAACCGCCGTATCAAACCTTTCCGAAAGCTCATAGGCAAGCTTTGCAAAGGCAAGCGCCTCCGCGGAATCCGCAGGCTCCAGCATGGGAATCTTTGCCGCCTGGGCATAATGTCTTGAATCCTGCTCATTCTGGGAGCTGTGCATACCGGCATCATCCGCCACGCCGATCACAAGCCCCGCATTCACCCCGGTATAGGATATGGTAAAAAGCGGGTCCGCCGCCACGTTCAGGCCCACATGCTTCATACCGCAGAAGCTCCTTTTCCCCGCCAGGGAGGCTCCCAGCGCCGCCTCCATCGCCACCTTCTCGTTGGGCGCCCACTCCGCATACAGCTCCTCGTATTTCGCCGCACATTCCGTAATCTCCGTGCTGGGCGTCCCGGGATAGCTGGACACAAAGCAGCAGCCCGCCTCATACAGACCTCTGGCAAACGCCTCGTTGCCAAGCATCAAAGTTTTCATATGTATCCTCCATTCCAGTTCCCGCCTGCGGGAACTTGTTCTGCTCTCTACACGCAGTTCCCGTCTGCGGGAACGTGTTACGCTCTGTTCTAATTTTCTGTCTGTTCCCCGATGGACTCCTTCACGGAAACGGTCACTTTCCTGTCATAACAGGAGAAAATATTCTCCAGCGTCTTCTTTTCCGGCGCTTTCGTCACCAGGCTCACCACCGGCACGATGACCAGCCCTGCCAGCATACAGAACGCGCCGGCATTGATGGGCGACTGCAGATAGGTGGGAAAGCTTCCCCGGAAGAAAATGTTGGCAAGCATCACCGCCGTGGAGAACACAAAGCTCACCCAGCATGCCGCCCCGGTAGTCCGCTTCCAATACAGGCCATAGAGGAACGGCGCCAGGAACGCACCCGCCAGCGCCCCCCAGCTCACGCCCATGAGCTGCGCGATAAAAGTGACGTTGGAGCGGTACTGGATCAATGCAAGCACCACGGAAATGGCGATAAACACCACCAAAAGCCCCCGCATCCATCTGACCTGTCTTTTCTCATCCATCTCTTTTATCATATTACCTTTGATAAAATCCAGTGTCAAGGTAGAGCTTGATGCCAATACCAGGGAAGAAAGGGTGGACATGGACGCGGAAAGCACCAGGATCACCACCACCGCGATCAGAATTGTGGGAAGCCCCGACAGCATGGCAGGCACCACCGAATCATAACCGTTTGCATCAATGTCAATCCTGTCGGCAAAAAGCCTGCCGAAGCCCCCCAGGAAATAACAGCCGCCGGATACGATAGCTGCAAATATGGTGGAGATCACCATCCCCTTATTGATGGCAGTCTCACTCTTGATAGCGTAGAACTTCTGCACCATCTGGGGCAGTCCCCAGGTCCCAAGGCTGGTGAGGACCACCACCCCCAAAAGGTTGGCAGGATCCGGCCCAAAGAAAGAATTGAACACCCCCGGTGCCGCGGAAACAGTCTCGTCGCTCACCGCCGACAAGGCATTCAGTGCCGCCATAAAGCCTCCCTGACTGTTCAGCACCGCGGCAATCACAGCGATAATGCCGAAGATCATAATGATCCCCTGGATAAAGTCATTGATGGCTGTAGCCATATAGCCCCCGGCTATGACATAAATGCCCGTCAGGACCGCCATGACAATCACGCACACGCTGTAGTCGATGTCAAACGCCATGGCAAACAGACGGCTCAATCCATTGTAAAGGCTTGCCGTGTAAGGGATCAAAAAGATAAAGATGATTACCGAGGCAGCCAGCTTCAAACTCTTACTCTCAAAACGCCTGCCGAAAAATTCCGGCATGGTGGCGCTGTTTAAGTGCTGGGTCATAATACGGGTGCGGCGCCCCAGCACCGCCCAGGCAAGCAGCGAGCCGATAAAGGCATTCCCCAGCCCTGCCCAGGTGGCGGCAATACCGTATTTCCAGCCAAACTGCCCCGCATAGCCCACAAAGACCACCGCGGAGAAATAGCTGGTCCCATAAGCAAAAGCAGTGAGCCACGGCCCTACGCTCCTGCCTCCCAGCACGAATCCGTTCACATCGGTGGCATGCCTGCGGCAGTAAAGCCCGATCCTGATCATAACCCCGAAAAAGACGATAAGCATAAAAAGCTTGATGAAAAGCTCCATTTTTTTGTTTTCTCCCTCATTTTATCCTGCAGACAATGAACTGAAAGCCCATTCACACCTGCCCGCATGGTTTCACCTGCAGCAACTTACGTATTCGACATCCCGAAGCCATGCTTCCCATGCATTGCCGACCGTTTATCAATTCCTGATCTGGGCTTCCACCAGGCTTCCATGGCAGTACCGCTCCCTGAGGACAGGCTTCTCAATCTTGCCTGTAGGGTTCCTGGGCACTTTTTCAAAGATAATCTTTCTGGGCCTCTTGTAACGGGGCAGCTCCCCGCAGAATTCCACGATCTCCTCCTCCGTACAGGAAACGCCCTCCTTCAGCTCGACCACAGCCGCCGCAATCTCTCCAAGCCTGGCGTCAGGCAGGCCGATGACAGCCACATCCTTGATCTTGTCGTTCCTGCGCAGGAAATCCTCAATCTGCACCGGATACAGATTCTCGCCGCCGGAGATGATGACATCCTTCTTCCGGTCCACCAGATAGATAAACCCGTCCTCGTCCATGCGGGCCATGTCCCCCGTATAGAGCCAGCCGTCCTTTAAGACCTCATCCGTAGCTTCGGGATTCTTGTAATAACAGAGCATCACCCCCGCTCCCCGGACAATGAGCTCGCCCACCTCTCCCTGGGCAGCCTCCAGCCCCTGTTCGTCTACAATCCTGGCCTCCCAGTGATAACCCGGCTTCCCGATAGCTCCCACCTTATGTATGTTTTCCACGCCCAGATGCACACAGCCGGGCCCGATAGATTCGCTTAAGCCATAATTCGTATCGTACTGATGATGAGGAAAATGCTTCTTCCAGCGCTGGATCAGGCTGGGCGGCACAGGCTGCGCCCCGATATGCATCAGACGCCACTGCTCCAACAGATAATGCCCCATATCCACCTTCCCGGAATCCACGGCATCCAGAAGATCCTGCGCCCAGGGCACCAACAGCCACACAATCGTACACTTCTCCTCCGTCACCGCCCGCAGGATCCACTCCGGCTTCACCCCCCGAAGGAGCACCGCCTTGCCCGCGGAGATCAGGGTTCCGAACCAGTGCATCTTGGCCCCTGTATGATAGAGGGGAGGGATACACAGGAACACATCCTCCCTGGTCTGGCCGTGATGGTTCTGCTCCGTCTCGCAGGAAGAACGCAGCGCCCGGTGATTGTGCAGGATTGCCTTGGGAAAACCGGTAGTCCCGGAGGAAAAATAAATTGCCGCATAATCCGTCTCCTCCAGGGCAATGGGAGGAGCACTGGAAGAACAGTAGCCCATCAGATTCAGGAAATCCTCCGCATAAGCAGGCTTGTCCGCCCCCGGAAAGAACATCATCCTCACCTTCGGCAGCGACTCCGCAATGGTATCCATACGGCTGATGAACTCCGGTCCGAAAACCAACACTTCCACATCCGCAAGCTCCAGACAATATTTGATCTCCTCCGCAGAATAGCGGAAATTCAAAGGCACCGCCACACCTCCCGCTTTCAGGATGCCGAAATAAATGGGCAGCCACTCCAGGCAGTTCATCATCAGAATTCCCACCTTTGCCTCCCGCTTCAATCCCCGGCTCAAAAGCAGATTTGAAAAACGGTTGGCGCGCCTGTCAAAATCCGCCCAGCTCAGCTCCCTGCGGTAGGGCGCCCCGTTTCCCGCGCTCTCTATCAGGCTCGCCTCCCTCCAGGTGACAGCGCTGTCGCGCTCCTGGGACGGATTCAGCTCCACAAGCGCAGTTTCCGAACCGTAAAGACGGGCGTTGCGCTCCAAAAAGTCCGTGATCACCATGATATATTTTCTCCTATCGTTCAAAATACAGATTCCCGGCTTATTTTATAACATACCCGTTCACCGTCGCATGCGCTACATAAGTGCCCAGCTCGTCCCTCACATCCGCCGCATAGAGCGCAGTGGTACGCCCCTCCCTCATACAGGCTGCCTCCGCGATCAGACGCTTCCCCTTGGCGGGTGCGAGAAAAGTGATGGAGACATTCTGGCTGACTATATTTTTCCCGGAATACCCGTTGGCGGCAACAGCACAGACAAAATCCGCCAATGTGAAAACAGCGCCTCCCATGGGCACCTTATTGGCATTCATATGCCTTTCCTCCAAAACCATGGAACAGACTGCCGTCCCCGGTCCCGCGGAATCAATGGCAATCCCTGTTGTCCCCATGGCAAAATGATCGTTCTGAAACCGACTGCGTATCTCCTCTAAATCCGGCATGAACAGACTCCTTTCTTATGACTGAATAATAATAATCCAGAGCAAAGCACTCTTTATTACTTTAACACTTTTATTTGTTAAAGTCAAGGATAAGTATCCTGTCCGGGCTGTTTGACCCGGATTACAGTATCCTCCCTATCTCCCCCACCAAATCCACATCCGCCGGCAGCCATTCCACCGAATCCAGCTCCTCCCTCGTCAGCCATCTTGCCGCCTCATGTTCCTTCAGGACCAAATCCCCTGACAGGATTTCCGCCCAAAAGCAATCCATGGAAAGATGGAACGCCGGGTAATCATACTCTACGGTATCAAGCAGTTCCCCCACCGCTATCTCCGTCTCAAGCTCCTCCTCTATCTCCCGGACAAGCGCCTGCTGCGGCGTTTCCCCTTGCTCAATCTTTCCTCCCGGGAACTCCCAACCCCCCTTAAAATCTCCATACCCCCTCTGTGTGGCAAAAATAACAGGCTCGCCCTTTTCATTTTCTGCCTTAATGACCGCTGCCGCTACCCTTATTGTCTTCATATCGCACCTCATCCATTTACCATATGTTCCTGTTAATCTTCTCCCACAGGGACATCCAATATCCACTCCATCTTAACGGCTGCCTTATCCGTACCTGGCAGGACACATCAGTCCCACAGACTCAGCTGTCTGTTCGCTTCCTTTTCCTCAAAGGTCTGGAGATATTGAAATATCTGCTCGTTATTATGGACAATCCCGTTGCCGCTGCACTTTTGATGAAAGATCCTCATCAGACGGCTGCTGTCCGGACTTTCAACCACGTATTGATTCCCGTATGTCCGAACGTATCTTTCTTTCAAGCCGGGGAACAGCCGGTCCAGCTGCCTGTAAAAATATTCCCTGTTTCCCTCCCGGAGCGTCAGCCCCATGCCAAAGCAGAGGACACCGTAAACCCTTGCCTCCATGCACATATCCAGAATTCCGGAAATATTATCCTCCGTATCATTGATAAACGGCAGGATCGGAGAGAGCCATACAACGGTTGGTATCCCTGCGTCGCGAAGCTTCATCAAAACCTCAAAACGCTCCCTTGTAGTGCTCACATTCGGCTCAATCTGCCTGCATAGCTCCTCATCACAGGTGGTCAGGGTCATCTGCACGACACATTTTGCCTTCTCATTTATCTTCTGCAAAAGATCCAGATCCCTTAAAATAAGCGCTGATTTTGTGATCACCGTAAATCCAAAACCATACTCATATATTAGATGCAGGGCTTTTCTGACATTCCCAAGCTCCGTTTCCAGCGGAATATAGGGATCTGTCATGGAACCTGTCCCAATCATACATTTCCTGCGTTTATGCCCAAGGGCATGCTCCAATAAAACATCCGCGTTTTCCTTGACCTCAATATCCTCAAAGGCGTGTTCCATATGATAGCACCTGCTTCTGGAATCACAGTAAATACACCCGTGGGAGCAGCCGCGGTACAGGTTCATTCCGTTCTTTGAAGATAAAATCCCTTTTGCTGTCACAAAGTGCATTCCAGCGCCTCCTCATGTACTTCATAAGAGGGTATGTACACATCCCACTTCACACATATTAAACTTTATCCGATACCCATCGAAAATGTCAAGACATTCCCGGCTGATTTCTCTTTTCTCATTTGTTCTATATATCCTTTACATCGGTTCGATCCGACACTTTATCCAAAAGCCTGGCAGCTACCCCCTTTGCCTCCCTTGTGGCAAGAATCCTCCCGACACTCCGAGACAGCAACGCCGTCAAAAATTCCCTACAGCAGAACAGTCAATACAGCTCCAGCCCCGGTGGAACGAAGTTCCGCTGGGGCTGGAGCTGTATTGACGCATTCAAATAGATCTGATAAAGTGTCCAGATTAATTTTCAAAATCCGCTCCTGAACCAATGCGAAAACGCATAATCAGGTTGCTCAGCACCTCTGCCTGCTGAGACAGCTCTACAGAGACAGTTGAGCTCTTTTCTGCCGCAATGGCGTTGTTCTGCACCACCGCCGAAATCTCGCTGATTCCTGTTTCAATCTGCGAAATCATCTCCGACTCTTGGACACTGGCGGCAGAGATTTCGTCCATCAACGTTTTGATAGACTGAATACAGCCGTAGATGTCCTGCATTGCAGAAACGGCCAGATCTGTGGATTCCGTCCCGGTTTTTACGCTCTGGACAGACTGGCTGATAAGGTCGTTGGTATCTTGGGCAGCTTCGGCAGATCTACCTGCCAGACTACGAACCTCGTCCGCCACCACAGAAAAGCCCTTTCCGGCTTCCCCTGCCCGCGCTGCCTCCACAGCGGCATTCAAGGACAGAATATTGGTTTGGAATGCGATGTCCCCGATGGTTTTGATAAGGGTGCTGATTTCTGCGGAGGAACGATTGATATTTCTAGTGGCTTCCATCAGATGCTCCATCTTGCTGTCCGCCTCGGCTGCATATCCTGTCGCCTGCCCCACCAGTTGGTTGGCACTGCTGCAACGTGCGGTGCTGATCTGAATCTGCGAAGATATGGCAGCCACATTGGCGGCAAGCCCTTCCACAGATTCGGATTGTTCCATTGTTCCCTTGGCCAACTCCAGCGCATCGGAAGAAATCTGGTCTACGCTGCCACCCAACTGGCTGGATACCTGGGAAATATCGCGGATTACTTTCACCAGATTGGCATGAATGGATTGTAAACTTGCGGACAGCGCCTTAAAGTCCCCAATATAGTACGCCTCGTTTTCCGTTACATTGACCGTAAGGTTGCCACTGGCCATCTCTCCCAGAACACGTCCCACGTCGTCTATAGTCTGCCGCAGACAACCGCAGACCCGATGGGTGGTCTGGGCAATCATGCCAATCTCATCCGATCGCCCATAGAACGGTTCCAGCTCTTGATCCGCTGAAAGGTTCAACTCTCCCAAACGGCCGATGGCACGCTCCACCACCATCAGCTCCCGACTCTCTCGACGCAGGAGGAGCAGGGTAAGCAGAATGACAGCGGCGGCAATGACAAGGCACAACACACCCACAAAGACCCGAACCTCGGTCACGGAGGCGTAGACTTCCTCATAGCTATCCCGGATCATGAAAACCCAGCCCCGGTCTTTCAGGTATTTATAAACTACCAGCTGCCTGTTCCCGTCTTCGTCCTGATAGGAATATGTATTCGCCTGGATGCCGCCGTCCGCCTGGATGCGCCGGATAATTTCCTGGTATCCCATATCGGTAGTTTTGGTGTTCAAAAGACTGATGTCCTCATGGTAGAGATACAAACCAGTATCCACATTCAAAAATACATATTGGCTGTTGGGCAGACCTTTGATATCCAGATCCAGCAGTGAATCCATCAGGTGATCAGCATAGACGCCAGCGCCCACATAGCCGATGCACCGTCCTTCCTCAAAGACGGGACTGTACATGGATAGAATCATGCTTCCGGTGCCGGGAGACTGCATAATTCCCAAATTTGTCAGTTCCCGCTGGGCGAGGATGGTATTCTGGAATGTTGTCAGGGAATCCCCGGACCGAGTTGTCATGCCGATGGCTCCCTGTGAGGTGTGGGTCAGTACATGGGTGTCAGGGGTGGCAATATACAACCCCTCAAACACGCCCTTGACGGCGGCGAAATCCACTGTGTAAGCCTGCGCCCTGGCCAGCAGTTCCGAGTTGTCCGGATCCAGCAGCAGGTTATGTACTTCTTCGCTGAGGGCAAAAGCGGTGGTGTATTCCTCCGCAGACAACACATACTCATTGATAATAGATGCCCTGGCTTCTACTGCATCGGTCATTTGATTTGTAATGTCGTTTTTCACCATGGAAGCAGTGTTGGTGAAGACTGCCAGCCAAAGCAGCGTCATCCCTGCCAAAGTAATTGCGGTAGTAACAATTCCAATCCGTGTAGCAAGTTTTTTGTTTTCAATCCACTTCATATATAAGGGTTCCTCCATAGAAAAGAATATCAGGTACAAATTACCTTGTCCTCCAAACGTTCAAACCGGAAATTACATGGCAAACAAATACCCAATCCTTAATAGACAGTATACCATAACTTTGCTACACTGCAAGAGTTGCCCTGGGGATTCACGTAGAATTGTCCCATCCTTCCCGCGCCGCGATAAATTCTTTCTCCCGGCTTACCTTTATCCTGCCTGCTCTCCCAGCCGGATCACCCTGTTGCACAGCTGGATGGAAGACTCCCTGTGTGCCACAATGATCACGATCTTGTTCTCTCCCATGTTGGCGATGGCATCATTGATCAGCTTCTCACTGTATTGGTCAATGGCGCTGGTGGCCTCGTCAAAAATATAGACGTCCACATCCATCAAAAAGGCTCTTGCCAGCGCGATCCTCTGCCTTTGTCCGCCGGAGAGCTTAGCGCCGTTTTCTCCTATCACAGTGTCAAATCCATCCGGAAGCTCTTTTATAAAATCCAGGATACACGCCTTCCTGCATGCCTCCTCCATATCCCCCTCTGCGGCCCCGGGATTGACCAGCAGCAGATTCTCCCTGATGGACATATTGTAAAGACGGCTGTTCTGCAGGATAAAGCCTATTCTCTTATGTAAGCTGGAGATCTTGATATTGCCGATATCCAGACCGGAATACCGGATCTCTCCCCCGTCCGCGTCCAGCAGCCCCACAAGCAGTTTCAAAAGCGTAGTCTTGCCGCACCCGCTTTTTCCCACAATCGCAATCCTTTCCCCCCGGCGGACAGACAGACTCACATTTTCAAGAAGCGCCTCCTGTTGCGGATAATGATAAGAAAGATTTTCTAACTCTATGGAATCGATGGTCTTAAGTTCTTCCCCCTGTTCATCCGGATACTCCTCCTCCAGCTTTTGCAGCAGCCTGTCCAGGTATGGCTTTTTTCCCTGCAGATCCGCATCGGTAGCCGAAACCACCAAAACAGCCTTTGTCAGCATATCAAAATAGGTTGCAAAAACAAGCAGGCTGCCAATGGACATCTGACGGTTCATGACCAGCAGGCCTCCCAAAAAGTATAAGCCGAATCTCATCAGGAATTCATTTCTGATCTTAGGTACGATCAAGGCCCGCAGCGTCCAATAATTTATCCATTTTGCGTAATACAATGCGTATTTTTTGATGTAGCTCACAAAGATAACCTTTTGTCTGTTCTGCAGGTTTAATGCCTTTACTTCTTTCCAGCTCTGGAGGCTGCTGTATAACCAGGCATTCATGTCCTTGTCATTCTCGCGCTGTTCATTGTTCAATGCCTTCTCGCGCCTACTCAGAACAGAATCTATCCCCGATGTAAGGGGAATACAGATGACCGCAAATAACGCCAGACGCCATTCCATGGCAAACAGGATCACGATACATACCAGCAGGGTGGCAAACTGAAAAAGATACTCAATGGTGTAATAGGAAGAAAAATTCAGCAATACCTTTACATCATCCTCAAGATACATTTTGCAGTCCCCCATATTTGCGCGCTCATATTCCGGGAAACTCCACTTAAACAGGTCCTGCCATATTTTTAATTTTGCCCTGTATGTCATACAGTTCCGGATCCTGTTATTGAAATGATTCTTGATATACTCTATTCCGATAACACCGAAATGGACCAGGCAATAGCCTGCCAGAACAGGCACGAAAGTATCCAGCCTCCCCAATAGGATCGTTTCTTCTATGAAGCGTTTGTAAAACAGCGGTACGATAAATCCCCCGCCCATTGCCGCTATGGAAAGAAAAAGGTTTATGACAAACAGATGCCGCACCCCCTTTATCAGAGGCGCTGTCTTATCCAAGACATAAAGCTTATATTTTGCATGTTTCAGCATACTTCCCCCCTATTTTAAGTTCCGCCTCTACTCTACAGACCCCCTTGTCTGGGAGATATTTTCAGCTGCAAATAACGCATCTGAAAATCCTCCCGGGGTCTTTCGTTCCGAGGCTGTTTTTAAGTTCCGCCTCTATACTACAGACCCCCTTGTCTGGGAGATATTTTCAGCTGCAAATAACGCATCTGAAAA
>CAOKQK010000043.1 GCA_948470905.1 uncultured Lachnospiraceae bacterium
ACTCTTTCCCTACACGACGCTCTTCCGATCTTATTCACCGTTATATGCGCAACGCAGTACTAGGGCTGCCGCGCACATCCCACGGCAGCCCTGGCTCTTACTCCGTAATACTCAGATGCAGTTCTTCCAGCTGCTTTTCGTCCACCACATTGGGCGCCTCCGACATGAGACAGGACGCATCCTTTACCTTGGGGAACGCGATCACTTCCCTGATGCTCTCCGCCTTTACCAGCAGCATCACAAAACGGTCAAGCCCGATGGCAAGCCCTGCGTGGGGCGGAACGCCGTAAGTAAAGGCATCCAGCAGGAAACCAAACTGTTCGTGAGCCTTTTCTTCCGTAAAGCCCAGCGCCCGGAACATCCTCTCCTGCACATCGCTCTGGAAGATCCTCACACTGCCTCCCCCCAGCTCCACGCCGTTGAGCACGATATCGTAAGCCTTAGCGCGCACCCTGCCGGGATCGGACTCCAGCAGCTCCAGATCTTCCTCCATAGGCATGGTGAAAGGATGATGCATGGCCACAAACCTCTCCTCCTCGTCGCTCCACTCAAACTGGGGAAACTCCGTCACCCACAGGAAATTGTAATGGTTTTCATCTATCAGCCCAAGCTGCCTGGCCAGTTCACACCGCAACGCCCCCAGCACGGAGTAGACAATCTTTAACCGGTCCGCCGCAAACAAAAGCAGATCTCCGGGTTCTCCGCCCATTGCCCCTGCCAGCGCTTTCAATTCATCCTCTGTCATGAATTTCGCAAAGGAAGACTTAAAGGAACCGTCAGGCATCACCGAAAGATAAGCCAGACCCTTGGCTCCATAGCCCCTGGCAAACTCCACCAGCGCGTCGATCTTCTTTCTGGGCATCTCTGCCTGCCCCTTTACATTGATCCCCCTGACACTGCCGCCCGCCTCCAGGGCGCCGGTGAACACTCCGAACCCGCACCCCTTCACCACGTCAGACACCTCCACCAGCTCCATGCCAAAGCGTGTGTCCGGCTTATCGGAGCCAAAACGGTTCATGGCCTCATCCCAGGTCATGCGGCTGATGGGCAGAGGAACCTCCAGCCCGACAGCCTCCCTGCAGACCTTCGCCACCATTCTCTCCGTGGCATCAATGACATCATCCACATCCACAAAAGACATCTCCAGATCCACCTGGGTAAACTCCGGCTGCCTGTCTGCACGGAGATCCTCGTCCCGGAAGCATTTCGCGATCTGGAAATACCTGTCATAGCCGGAACACATCAAAAGCTGCTTGAAAATCTGAGGCGACTGGGGCAGCGCATAAAAGGTTCCGGGATGTATCCTGCTGGGCACCAAATAGTCCCTGGCTCCCTCCGGGGTGGACTTATTCAAAATAGGCGTCTCAATCTCCAGAAATCCCTCGTCGCTTAAAAATGCCCTGATTGCCGTGGTCATCCTGCTGCGAAGCATGAGATTTCTCTGCAGGTCAGGCCTTCTCAAATCCAGATAACGATATTTCAGACGCAGCTCCTCCTTGGTTTTGGAATCTGCCTCAATAGGAAACGGAGGCGTCTCCGCCTCGGACAGGACACGCACCTGGTCAGCGCGCACCTCGATCTCGCCGGTGGCGAGGTTCTCGTTGACGGCGCCCTCCCTTTTTGTCACCTTCCCTGTCACTGCCACCACAAACTCGCTGCGCAGCTTCTCCGCCTTTGCAAAATGCTCCGGGCCGCAGTCGCTCTCCTCAAATATGACCTGCAGGATACCGGAGCGGTCCCTCAGATCCACGAAAATAATGCCGCCCTTATTGCGCTGTTTCTGCACCCAGCCCATCACGGTCACGCTCTCTCCCACATTCTGTACGGACAGCTCCCCACAGCGGTGGGTCCTCTTTAAACCCTTCATTGACTCTGCCATTGTATTCACAACCTCGCTTCTTTTTTCCTTATCGTTTTAATTCTTCCCGGTAAAATTCCTCGATCTCCTCATATCCTTCCGCCGCAAGCTGCTCCTTCTGGAACTTCTTGTTCTTGTTCATACGGGCAACCAGCACCTGCGTCCCGTCCTCTCTCTCCTGCTGCGCCTTGGCGATAATATCGCAGAGCGCCTTGCCTCCCACGCCTTTCTCGACCAGATACGCCCTGCATTTCGGCTTGTCCGGCACCTGGAAGCCATTCTCCAGCAGCAGCATGACAATGCGCTCAAACCCGATGGAGAAACCGCAGGCAGGCACGTCCTTACCCGTGAATTTTCCCACCATCGCATCGTATCTGCCGCCTCCCCCACAGCTTCCGCCATATTGGGGAATGGCAACCTCATAGATCGTCCCGGTATAATAAGACATCCCGCGCACCAGCGTGGCGTCAAACACCATCTTAAACTCTGCGGTCTGGGTAGCGCTGACACTGTCAATGATCTCCTGCAGCCCCTCCATGACGGCCTTGATATCCATATCACTGTCGGCGCCTGACCTGCCCGGCGCTTCCTGAAGTTTATCCGCCAGATAAGCAATGCCATTCTCCGCGCTTTCGAGCCCCCTGTACAGGTCCAGATACCTGTCTATACATTCTTTGGCAAAGCCGTTTTCCAGAAGCTCCGCCTCCACGCCCTCCAGACCGATCTTATCCATCTTGTCAAGAATAATAAACACACTGTCATAGGATTCCTGCGGAAAACCGCTGTACGCCGCCATTGCTTTCAGAATCTGCCTGTCATTGATACGCACCTCAAAATTCCGAAAGCCCAGCCTGCCCAGCGTCGTGGTTGTTGCCAGGATCAGCTCAATCTCCGCCAGGTTCGAGGGTTCCCCCAGAATGTCGATGTCGCACTGTATGAACTGGCGGAAGCGTCCTCTCTGCGGACGTTCGGCACGCCACGCATTTCCCATCTGCAGTGCCTTGAAAGGGGAGGGCAGGCCTGCCGCATTGTTGGAGTAATAACGCACCAGCGGCACCGTCAGGTCATAACGCAGCCCGCCGTCCACCACCTCATCCTCACACACAGCCTCCGCAATGTTCAGCTTCTCGCCGCGCTTTAAAATCTTAAAGATCAGCTTCTCATTAT
The DNA here is from genome assembly GCA_948470905.1 of uncultured Lachnospiraceae bacterium. GTDB lineage: Bacteria > Bacillota > Clostridia > Lachnospirales > Lachnospiraceae > Acetatifactor. The sequence goes on from CAOKQK010000043.1 coordinate 3,026, forward strand.
CCCCGCCCTGCCTGCTGGTCAGGTTGGCAATGCTCTCCATACAAGGAGTCTCGATAGAGACGAATCCAAACCTGTGGTAAGTGTCCCTGATCACACCCTGCACATACTCCCGTATCCGCATCTCCTCCGGCAAAATATCCTTCATGCCCGTCACGGGCTTTTTATTCAATGCCATAACTTCCTCATTCCTCCCCTGTGTTATTTTCCGTCCAAAATCTCCGCCTCACTCCCTGAAGGGGAAGGGCTCCTTCGGCGCTGTTCTCCATCTGCCTTATTGCCATCAAGGATAAGGGAGACCCCTTTCTGCACCACTTCCGTGACCGTCATTTCAGAAGAATACGCATATTCTTTCAGTTTATCATAGTCCTCCGGCTTCATTCTGATGCTGACAATCTTTTCTTTGGTGACATCAGCCTTCGGCCTTCCCGCTTTCGCCATCGCGCATCCCTCCGCCCTGCCCTTGCGTGCCCATCCTGCAAAGACCGCAAAGCATCTATAAACAGTTCCTTATGAACATTATATTTTGTCATACATAAATGTCAAGCAAAACTTTCAGCCGGTCCATCCTACCGCTCTGCGCCGGTAACAGTTCAGGGATCTGTGAACTGCTGCCTATGCGGAAAATCTTGACTCACGGACAGCCTTCCTCACCTTCAGCACCATGGACGGAGACACCGACAGCTCATCCACTCCCATGCGTACAAACCTTTCCGTCAGCTCCAGATCCGCCCCAAGCTCTCCGCATATGCCCGCCCATTTCCCGCATTTATGGGCATTGTCCACCACCATCTGGATCATCTTCAGGATCGCCTCATGGTGCGGATCATAGAAATCATCCAGCCTCTGGTTCTGCCTGTCCACTGCCAGCGTATACTGGGTCAGATCATTGGTGCCGATGCTGAAAAAGTCCGCCAGCTCTGCCAGTTCATCGCTGATCATGACCGCTGCCGGAGTTTCTATCATCAGACCCTGCCTGGGGATCCTGTAAGGGATTCCCGCCTCCGCAAGCTCCGCCCCCGCCTCCTCCACAAGCTCATGTATCTTCCGAACCTCTTTTACGGAAGTAATCATGGGATACATAATGGAGAGACTGCCGAACACCGCCGCCCGCAGCAGCGCCCGCAGCTGGGTCTTAAATATCTCCGGCTGCTTCAGGCAGATGCGGATAGCACGATATCCAAGGGCAGGATTATCCTCTCTCCCCAGGTTAAAATAGTCCGCCTGCTTATCGGCGCCTATATCCAGCGTGCGGATCACCACCCTTTTCCCCTCCATGGCCTGCACGACCTGCTTATACACCTGAAACTGCTCCTCCTCCGTGGGGAAATCATCCCTTCCAAGATAGAGAAACTCACTGCGGAACAGCCCGATGCCGCCTGCGTCATTCTCCAGGACACAGCCTATGTCGTCCACACCCCCGATATTCGCACAGACATCTATCTTATGCCCGTCAAGAGTGACATTTTCCTGCCCCTTAAGCGACTGCAGGAGCAGCTGCTCCTCCTGATTTCTCCTGATCTTTTCTTCCATCTCACGACACACTTCCCCGGACGGTTCAAAGATCACCTCGCCCGCAAACCCGTCAACCACGGCTGTCATCCCGGAATGTAAATCCTCCAGATCCACCGGTACGCCGACCAGCGCCGGAATGTTCATCATACGCGCAAGGATGGCGGTATGGGAATTGACAGAGCCATGCACCGTCACAAAAGCCAGTATCTTCTTTTTGTCCATCTGCACCGTCTCGCCGGGGCTTAAGTCGTCCGCCACGATAACAGACGGCTTCCTGAGAGCATAATCCCTGTCCTCCTGCCCCATGAGATTCCTGATCAGGCGGTCCGATATATCCTTCACATCCGCCGCCCTTGCCTTCATGTAATCGTCATCCATGCCGGCAAACCTCTCAGAAAAAATTCCTTCCATGACCGCAACCGCATATTCCGCATTTACCATATCCGTGCGTATCATTTCACGGACAGCCTCCAGATAGCCCTCGTCCTCCAGCATCATCTGATGCACCTGGAAAATGGCGGCGCCTCCCTCCCCCACTTCCCTTACCGCTTTTTCATAAAGCTCCCTGAGCTGCTCCTTTGCCTGCCTTCCGGCCCTTCCGAGACGGGATATTTCTGCGTCCGGATCCGCGATCCCAATCCTTTTAACCTGCCGCTCATCCCTTTTCAGGACAGCCACCGGCCCCATGGCCACACCTTTATAAACTGCTTTCCCCCATAGCCTGCGCATCCTTTTCTAACCCCCTCCGCCTATTATACACAAAAGCCGCCGATTCCACAAGCAGCCATCGCAGGAATCGGCACAATCCGCAGCCAGGAATGACATCCGCTCTTTTTTTCACACTTCCTGTAATCCGCCCCATAAAACTGTGCCAAATACCACCGTACATTCAGCTTATTTCTCTCCAATGCTCTTTTGTCATCACATTGGTATGGCCGATTCTCACATCATTCATCAATGGCACCGGCACCTTGTCGCAAGTGTGATGATATACAAATCCAAGCTTCTCCTGGACTCTTTTTGATTTCACATTGCCGTCATAATATCCGCACCAAACCATATTCATTTTCAAGTCGTCAAAAGCATGTCGGAGCAGTTCTTTCGCCGCTTCCGGAATCAGCCCCTTTCCCCAAAACGGCTGGCCGAGCCAATACCCTAATTCGCATTCATCATCCTTATCGGTCATATCCGTGTGACCGTTCAGCTTCAGCTCAATCGCTCCAATGGCAATACCGTCTTCTTTCAGGCAGACCGCATAACACTCCTGCCCTGATAAGACATTCTTAATAACATTACGGCTTTCTTCCACATTCTTGTGCGGCGGCCATCCGGCTATAGGTCCCACCGCAGGGTCCTTTGCATATTGAAATAAGATTTCAGCATCGCTGTCGCTCCACCCACGGAGAAGCAGCCTGTCCGTATACAGTATCATACCATTATCCTCCAAAAATCTATTTTAGCACAAATCTATTCTTCCACATCGATCCGCTCAAATTTCTCAACATCCGGATTCTTTTCACACAAAAAACTCGGAAAGGCACAATGTTCAGGTATTCACATTTATTGCGTATTATAACCTACTATCAGGTAAAAAAATGTTGTACTTTTGATGTACTTTCCACCAAATCTTGTACTTCCCGGGAAATGGAACACTCCTAAAAATCTGTAAGGAGCTTGCGCTTTCTCTCAATCATTTCGTCGATTTTTTCTATGTATAGAGCCACATCCTTCACATTTTCGCTTCGCTCGATCCGCCCGTCCGGATATACCCGCTTGGTGATGGAACCGGCTCCCAATGCCACAATGGTCTGTTTCTCTTCCATAATCAAAATGTTATAAAGCCCGAACTTCCCCTCTTTGGCATAGCCCACGTTCTCAAAATTGCCAGACATATTCTTCTGGCGGTAGAGGTAATAGGGCTTCATGCCCAGCCTCCCGGCGCCTTCCGCTGCGATACGCATGGTTTCGTCCGTGTTGCGCAGCATGGACACGCCGTTCTCCTGGATCCAGGAGCTGAGCCTGGACGCCCGCTTGACCGCCAGGGAATGCACGGTAAGGCTGTCCGGCGCAAGCTCCGTCACCCTGTCTATGGTGCGCCGCACATCCTCCTCTGTCTCTCCCGGAAGCCCCAATATGAGGTCCATATTGATGTTGTCAAAGCCTGCCTGCCTTGCCAGGGCGTAAGCCTCCTCCACCTGGGCAACGCTTGCCTTCCTGCCTATGATATCCAGAGTTTGCTGCTTCATGGTCTGGGGATTTACGGAGATCCGGGTGACATCGTGGGAATACAGGCATTTGAGCTTTTCCTCCGTAATGCTGTCCGCCCTCCCTGCCTCTACGGTAAACTCCTTCACCGGGGAAAAATCAAACAGGTTCTTCAGGCTCGTAAGCAGCCTGTCCAGCTGCCCCGGGTCCAAAGTAGTGGGCGTGCCTCCGCCGATATAGACGCTGTCCAGTATCCTGTGCCCGCACTGAGCCGCCGCATGCTCCATCTCCTTGATCAGGCAGTCCAAATATGCATCCACCTTTTTGCGGCAGCTGCCGATAGGATAGGAGGTAAAGGAGCAGTAAAGGCAGGTGGTAGGGCAGAATGGGATGCCCACATACAGGCTGTAGCCCTCCTGGTAATGTACCTGTGACAGGATCCTGCGCTCTCTCTTTGCAATGTCCACGGACAGCCGGGCCTTCTCCCTGCTGACAAAGTGCCTGTTCATGTAGTGCTCCACAATCTCCTGTTCGTCCACGCCCTGCCCTAATAAGCCGGAGGCTATCTTCACAGGGCGGATGCCGATCAGGTTCCCCCATGGGAGGCTCTTTCCCGTCACCTGGCACAGTGTGCGGTAGAAAAAGCGTTTGAAGCTGTCCTTGTACGCGCCTTCCCTCTCCTGCGTCCTCTCATCAAAGCTCCACCTGTAAAAGGCGCCGTCTATGAAAACATCCGCGCCGTCCTCGTAAAAGTCGGCCCGGATGTTCACCTGTTCCTGCAGCTTAACCCTTGTGTCCTCCCTGCTCTCCGGAATCAGGATCTTCACCTGTTCCTCCGGATAGAAGGCTTTCACAAGAGAATTTACATCATATTCAAAATTTTCTTTGTTCAGCTCTACAACAAGCATTTTGCCCCCTCATTTCCCTTTTCCAAAACATGGAACTGTCCATCAACGACAACGACTTGTGAATTTGACTTGCCTGCGCAGATTTATCCTTTGTCATCCACACAAGGTATTTTCAGACAATTTCCAGGCCGCTCAAGACCGTCACACGCAGAAAGGATTGTACTCTTTCTCATGTCCGATGGTTGTGCTGTCCCCATGTCCGGGATACACTCTTGTATCATCAGGGAGCACAAACAGCTTTTCCTTGATGGAACGGATCAGCGTCCCCATGCTGCCTGTGGGAAAGTCAGTCCTGCCCACAGACTCCGCAAACAGGGTGTCCCCTGCCACAAGGATCCCCTCCTCCGGGAAATAATAGCAGCAGCCTCCTGCCGTGTGTCCCGGTGTGGCGATAACCCTGCAGGTCATGCCGGCAATGGTAATCTCCTGCCTGTCCTTTACATACACATCCGCATAGGTGGTACATGCCCTGCCTGCCCGTTCGGACACGTTCAGGTCGGCGCTTTTCAGAAGCTCCCTCTCGCCCTCGCCCGCATATACTTTTACGGCCTCCTGCCCGTCCGCCTCCGCAGCGGCATTTGCGGCGTCGCGCAGCGCGTCCACTCCCCATATATGGTCAAAATGCCCGTGGGTCAGCAGGATCCCCCGAATCTGGAAATCTTTTTTAAGCAGGGCGCTGTAGATGCTGCCTCCCGCATCCGCCGGGTCCACCACAATGCACTCCTGCCCTCCGTCCCGATACAGGAAATAACAGTTAGTCTGACATACGCCCAATACCATTCTTCCAATCTTAATCTCTGCCATCAGCCTGTCGTCCTTTCAATGTCCACTACACTCTCGATAGTTCTGATCTTCTCAATCACACGGTTCAGCTCATCCCTGCCCTCCACCTCAAAGGTGGTCTGCAGGGTCGCCTGCCCCTGCTTGTTGGTCCTGGTATTCATGGATAAAATGTTAATGTTCTTCTCGGTCAACGCCTTGGAGATATCCGCCAGCAGCCCGTTGCGGTTGTTGGCAAATATCTTGATCTCCGCCACGTATTTCCCCGAGGTGTTCTCCGGCTCCTGCCATTCCGCGTCGATGATGCGCACTCTCTCGATCTCCGGCAGGTTCATCATGTTGACACAGTCGGTGCGATGGATGGACACACCCCTTCCCCTTGTGACGAAGCCCACAATCTCATCCCCCGGCACAGGGGAACAGCACTTGGAGAAACGCACGGACAAATCCGCGATGCCCTTTACCACAATGCCGCTTTTCGGGCGCATCTGCACAGGTTTTGCCGCAGCCGATGCCCCTGCCTCCGCAATGCTTTTCAGGACCTCCTCGTTAGTCATTTCCCGGCGGTGGTCCCTGTCGTAGAGCTCCTGCATCTTGTTGACGATCTGCCCTTCTTTCAGGGCGCCGTGGCCAATGGCCGCCAGCACGGAATCCCAGTCGCGGAATCCATATTTGCGCAGGACCGCATCCATATACTCCTGCTTTAACAGGCTGGACAGATTGATGGACTTGGTCTTACAATAGGCCGCCAGCAAATCCTTGCCCCTGATGATATTATCATCCTTCAGCTCACTTTTAAACCATTGGTTGATCTTATTTTTTGCCTGGGTGCTCTTGACCACATTCAGCCAATCACGGCTGGGTCCCTTGGAATTCTGGGAGGTGATGATCTCTATCCTGTCGCCATTCTTAATCTCGTAATCTATGGTCACGAGCCTGCCGTTGACCCGCGCTCCCACCATCTTGTTGCCAACCGCGGAATGGATGCTGTAGGCGAAATCAATGGTATTGGAGCCCGCGGGCAGGTTTTTCACCTCGCCGTTGGGGGTAAAGCAGTACACATGGTCGGAGAACAGGTCCAGATCGTCCTTCAAAAGCTTCATAAACTCCCGGTTGTCGGACATATCCTGCTGCCATTCCAGAATCTGGCGCAGCCAGGCAAGCTTTTCCTCCTCCTGGGCCTCCACCTTCCTGCCGTCGGATGCCTCCTTGTACTTCCAGTGTGCAGCGATGCCGTACTCCGCCGCCTTATGCATCTCAAAGGTGCGGATCTGTATCTCAAAGGGCTGTCCGTTGGCCCCGATCAGGGTGGTGTGGAGAGATTGGTACATATTTGCCTTGGGCATGGCGATATAATCCTTAAAACGTCCGGGGATGGGCTTATACATTTCGTGGATCACTCCCAGCGCCGCATAACAGTCCTTCACGGAGTCCACGATAATACGCACCGCAAACAGGTCGTATATCTGATCCAGGGTCTTGTTCTGGTTCTTCATCTTCTTGTAAATGCTGAAGAAGTGCTTCACCCGCCCGTCCACCTTCGCCTTGATTCCGGCGTTTGCAATATGCTCGCTGACCTCGTCAACGATCCCCTGGATATAACTCTCCCGGACGCTCCGGCGCACCGCTATCTTGTCCACCAGTTCATAATATGCCTCCGGCTCCAGGTATTTTAAAGACAGGTCATCCAGCTCCACCTTCAGCTTGCTGATGCCAAGCCTCTGGGCGATGGGGCAGTAAATCTCCAGCGTCTCCCGGGCAATGCGCTGCTGGCTCTCCGGTGTCTTGTACTTCAGGGTACGCATGTTGTGGAGCCTGTCTGCAAGCTTTATCATGATAACCCGGATATCCTTCGCCATGGCAAGGAACATTTTCCGCAGATTCTCCGCCTGCATTTCCAGCTTGACATCGGACTGGTTCACGCCGCCCGACAGGGGGATTTTCTCCAGCTTGGTGACGCCGTCCACCAGTAGGGCCACATCGTCCCCAAACTCACGCTTCAGGTCCTCATCCGTCATGACTGTGTCTTCCACTACATCATGAAGGATGCCGGCAATGATGGTCTCTTTGTCCAGCTCCAGGTCGGCAAGGATGATAGCGACGTTCAGAGGATGGATGATATAAGGCTCCCCCGACTTGCGGTGCTGATCCTTGTGAGCCTCCTTCGCCAGCTCATACGCCTTGGCGATCATGGTGATATCATCGCTGGGATGGTATTTGTGTACACGCTTAATAAGCTCCTGATAAAGTTCATCCGGATTGACAAACTCCTGGGACCCGCTCATTTTTCCATCGTCAAAAATAACCTCATTTGTCATAGCCGCCCTCGCTCTCCTGCCGTAACCAATTTACACAAAAATGACCAGGAACCGCTCTTTTTTCACAGGAAGCCCCGCCTGCGCGCTCCGTGGGGCATGCAGGTCAAGATTGTGAAATGCCCCCCCTGCTCACTTGCCGTCATAACGGATTGCCGACTCCAGACGGTACTGCGCGATCTTTTCCCGCCCTTTCAGGCCGGCAAGCTCGATCAGCACCACAACGCCCACCACAACGCCACCAAGCCCCTCGATCAGGTCGATCATCGCCCTGGTGGTGCCTCCGGTTGCGATCAGGTCATCCACGATCAGTACCCTCTGCCCCGGCTTAATGCTGTCCTTATGCATCTCCATGACCGACTTGCCGTACTCCAGGTCATAGGATACCGACACAGTCTCCCTGGGCAGCTTCCCCGCCTTGCGGATCAGCACAAAGGGCTTTTTAGTATTATATGCAATGGGCGTCCCGAAGATAAAACCCCGGGATTCAGGCCCCGCCACCACATCATACTCCAGATCCTTTATCTTATCCTGCATGGTATCAATGGCAAGCTGCAGCCCCTCCGCATCCTGCAGGACGCTGGTGACATCGCGGAAAATAATGCCCTTCTCCGGGAAATCCGGGATACTTACCACATATTCTTCCAGTTTCTTCATAGCCAAATTACCTTCCTTTTGTATGTATTTTATTTTCCCAGGCAGTTCCCGCCCGCGTAAGTTTCTTAAAATGCTTATGTAATTGTATTATTATAGCCTGTTTTATACAGAAAGTCAAAAGAAACTCAAAGTTTTTATTTGCAGCCATTTACAAAATACCCAATAATGTCGCTCCTCTTAACAATCCCGATAAATACGTTCCTGTCATCAATGACCGGCACGAAATTCTGCCTTTTCGCCTTCTCCAGGAGCGATTCCATCGTAGTATCGATGCATGCCGGATTCACCTTGCCATTCTGCAGGATCTCCCGCACTGTGGTATGTTCCAGGCTCTTTAAAGTAATCCCGTCCAGATTCTGGTTGTGCGTGAGGATATACCAGAGGAAATCTCCCTCGCTGATGGTCCCCACGTACCTGTCCTCCACGTCAATGACCGGTATCGCCATAAATCCGCTCCTGCGCAGCTTCTCAATTCCCTGTCGCAATGTCATGTTGTCCCTCAGGTAGGCAACTTCCGCCTTTGGCAGTAAAAAAGATGCTACATTCACTGTTCTTCTCCCTTATCCTCTCCTGCAGCTTCGTTTCCGGCTTCAATTTCAGGACCTGTGCCTGATGCAATGTGGACTTCAATCTCCGGCTTAATATCTGGATCGGCTCCGGCTCCGATGCCGTCACCCCAAAAGCTGCCCTTCCTGTCCGCGGCTGTATGTTCTTCATCCTCCTCCGCCTTCCTGCTTTCCGGCTGCTTCCCGTCTGTTTCCGGAACCTCAACCCCGGTGCTGTCCACCGTTTCAAAACGGTCCAGGTATTTCCTGATCTTCCCTGCGAAATAGCAGGCGATGGCACAGTCCGTCAGGCCGCTGACAATCAGTCCAATACCAATCAGGCGCTCCAGGACTGCCTCCGCCCCGATGGGATCCAGGATGAGCACCACGCCGAAGACAACGTTTACCGCTGCCAGCACCAGCATTGCGATCCAGTTCCCGTACTCCATCCTTTTCATGTCTATGACGTCCTGAAGCTTCCTGCAGCCGCTGGCCACCACCAGCACGCCGAGGATAATAGGCACGAGCGTCCGGATCATATCTATCTTGTAGAGCACAATAATGCCTATGGTGATCTCGATCAGCCCGTAGACAAAGTCATTGCGGAAGTAACTCTGGTAGGCGTCCCTGAGCAGATAACCGATCATGGACACCGCGCCGGCAACGATCAGGAACGCGCCGATCAGATATCCCAGCGTCTTGAACATGATCCCCGGCATCAGAAGCACCACGATCCCCAGCACCACATACAAAAGCGAAGTCAAAATCACATCCCATTTCAGCTGCTTCATAATCTTCCTCATAACAAATACCTTTCCTTCCCGCCTCATCAGGCACGTTATCAAATCGAACAGGGAGAAAATCCTCCCTCCTCGTCCCGGGGCCCGCATGCTGCGCCAGCAGCAGCCTTACATATGCGGGGCCTGTGCATAAAAAAGAACCCTTTCGCAAAAGAGTTCCCTTTTTTCCACTATTTTCTGCCGCAGCACTTCTTGTACTTTTTTCCGCTTCCGCAGGGGCAGGGATCATTGGGATATATCTTTGCATCCTTTACGATCGTAGTTGAAGATTTCTGTTCTTTATACAGAGCCTTCCTTGTATCCTCATCAAAGATATCGTTCCACTCCTCCAGGTTGTAAAGCCAGTCAGCCTCCGCCGCCACCATGTTTTTATAGAGCAGCGCCTTGTCAAAGCCAAGGCTGACGACCGTGTCCTCTTCCATCTCCTCAATGGGATTCTTCTCCATCAGGCTGTCATTGATGCCGTCCAGGAAACCTGTCATGGTCATGACGGACACACCGTACTTCTCCGCCAGCTCCTTCACCGTCCCCTTCACCACCTCGTCAGGATTCTTGAGAAGCTGGGCATAAATATCCTTTTCCTCCTGAAAATACACGGCCCACAGCTTCTGCAGCGCATCCTGTCCCTGTGATTCGTCATACGCGACTTCCCGCCACTTATCCAATAATGCCATTGTAGTGTACCACCTTTTCTTAACTTATTTTACTTATATCTGAGTTGCCGTATCAGCATTTCCCTTAGTATATAACAAATTGCCTGCCAAGACAATATTTTTTTCAAAGAATCCTCTATTTGTGTATAAAACCATGAAATCGGGTCAGAATATTTATTGTCAAGGAACCCCCTCCTTTGATAAATTGTCCTTACAAAAGATAAAGATAATACTTATCCTCCCCTTTTTATGAGGGCACCCCGCGGGCGGCATAAGCGTCCCGGGATGCCCTCTTTTGTTTTTCGGCAGCTGCCCGCCCCACATTTGAATAAGCTGTAGGTAACGGCTTTGTTGACTCCATTGCGTAAAACAGATATAATATGGGTATATGATCAGGAAAGGAGACTATTACGATGATCCAGGCAGATTCCCACCTGCACTCCTCTTTCTCCGGGGATTCAGACACTCCCATGGAAGAAATGGTGCTGCAGGGCATTTCACAGAAACTGGACACCCTGTGCTTTACCGAGCACAATGATTTTGATTACCCGGACTCCCCGGACCTTAGGGGGGAAGTCTTTTTGCTGAATGTGGATTCCTACCTCTACGACCTGGCACGCCTGAAAGAGAAGTACGCCGGGAAAATACGGCTGCTCTTTGGCGTGGAGCTGGGGCTGCAGCCACAGGTCATGCGCCAAAACGCCGTATTTGCCAAATCCCACGAGTTTGACTTTATCATAGGCTCCACCCATATCTCCCACGGGCGCGATCCTTATTATCCTGACTTTTTTGAAGGGCGGGACGATGAGGAAGCTTATATGGAATATTTTGAATCCGTTCTGGAAAATATTAAGAAATTTTCAAATTTTGACGTGTGCGGGCATCTGGACTACGTGGTCCGCTATGGCAGAGCAAAAGATACCGGATACTCCCGGCAGAAATACGGCGACATCCTGGATGCAATCTTAAGAGAGCTTTTGGACAAAGGCAAGGGGATTGAATTGAACACGGGCGGCATCAAAAGCGGAATGCAGGACTTCCACCCCTGTGCGGATATCCTGAGACGCTACCGGGAGCTTGGGGGCGAGATCGTCACTGTGGGCTCCGACTCCCATGACGCCAGAGAGATTGCTGCGCACTTTGACCGCGCCGCCGAAGTTTTGAAAGCCTGCGGCTTTGAATATTACTGTGTCTTTGAAAAGCGCTCCCCGGAATTCCACCGTCTCTGAAAACAGCCGGAAAGAAGCCCCCTCAGAGCGGCAGCATGATCTCCGTGACAAATACGCCTTCCTCATTCTGCCTGTCCAGGAAGCCATGGTATTTCTCCACCACCTTGTCTATGCGCAGGAGCCCAAAGCCGTGGTCCCGGCTGCCCTTGGTGGTAAGATATAACCCTCCTGCGCGCCTGGGGCTGTCCTGCATGGAATTCACCACATAGATGTAGAGCTGCCCCTTGATTATATCTATGTAAACCCGCAGAAAGCGCTGTTCTTCCTGACTGATCTTCAGGCATGCCTCCATGGCATTGTCCATCAGGTTGCCCAGTATGACGCTCAGATCCACCTCCGAGACCGCCAGTTCCCTGGGCACGATAGCTTTTGCTTCCACCTGGATGTGCTTGGAACGTGCCAGGGAAAGCTTGCTGTTTAAGACTGCGTCAACCTTCACATTTCCCGTCTTGACGATCAGGTCCACCTCGTTTAAATCCGTGTCCAGTTCATTCATATAATCGCCCAGCTTATCGAATTCTCCCATTGCCAAATGAGCCTTCATGGTCTGGATATGGTTCTTCAGGTCATGGCGCCAGCCTCTGGTCTGCCGGTACATGTTTTCCACTTCCTCAAAGTGCTTCTCAACCAGATCGTTCTGGTACTGGGTGATCCGCCTTTCCACCAGGTTTCCCACATAGCTCCGCGCCAAAAAGACAAGCCCTGCAGCAATTGCCGCAATCCCTGCCGCGATGACTGCCACTATCATATTCCTCACACCTCTTACGTTTCCCTGCGAAAATACTCGATAAACCTTTTGTTGACCTCGTTGTAAAGCCGCCTGCTCACGGGAATGCCCTGCCCGTCATCAAAGACAATCTCCTCTTTCCCGATATGATGGATATTTCCGATACGGCAAAGATAAGAGCGATGGCACTTGATAAAGCCCCTGTCACCAAGAATGCCCTCCAGTTCCGACAGGCTCTCCCTCACCACAAGCTCCCCGCCGCCCGCCATGCCCAATACACAGCCATGCCCCCTGGCCTCCGCGTAATTGACGGTTTCCTCGCTGACCTTCATGGTTTCCTCCTCCGTGTGCAGGGTCAGGTAATTTACGGTCTGCCTGCGGTTCCTTGCCTTTTCCAGGCACAGCCTGACCTTTTCTTCGTTTAGGGGCTTCACCAGGTAGTGCAGCGCCTCAACCTCGTATCCCTCCTCCAGATAGTCGGTAATCCCGGTGGTAAACACGATCACGACATCTCTGTCTTTTTCCCTTATCTTTTTTGCCAATTCCATCCCGTTCATGCCCGGCATCTGGATATCCACAAACAATATGTCGAAGCTTCTGTCATCTTCATAGGCGAACCAAAAGCTCTCCGCTGTCTCAAAGGAGTCTATTTCCTCCTTCCCTCCCTGTTCTTCTCTCCATTTCTCCAGATAAAAGAGCATCAGATCCCTGTGAACCTTTTCATCCTCTATCACTGCGATCCTCATGTCCGGTCAGTCCTCCTCAGCCTCCATGATCTCGTTCAGCTCATTCCGGGCATCCATGATGCCATCATGATCCCCCTTCTTCAGCGCTGCCTCAAAAGCCGTGATATAATGATCCAGCTTCTTCCTCCGGTCGCCCAGCGCCTCCTCGTACATGCGCTCCGCGCGCAGGAGCACCAGCCTGTTCTCCTCGTAATCCCGGGGCTGCACCTTCAGGTAGGCAAGCTCCTCCATGCGCTTCTTGATCTCCTCCTCGGACATATGGTTTTCTTCGCCCTTTATGATCATCTTCTGGGCTTCCCCTGTGGAGACCACCTTTACCTCCACCTCCAGCAGCGAATTAATATCATAGGTATAGGTCACATCAATGGACTCCTGCCCTTTGGGACCCTTGGGGATATCTATGTTCAGCTCCCCCAGGAACAGATTGTTCCTGGCAAAACGGCTCTCTCCCTGCAGCACCCTGACTCGCATCTTCTCCTGATTGTCCCGCACTGTGTAAAGCCGCTCCGTGTGGCTTGCGGGAATGACAGTGTTGCGCTCTATGATGGGACAGAACCTGCCGTCTTCATATTTTCCCTCCTCGTATTCTACCACTACCTCCGTGCCCAGGGTAAAGGAGCACACATCGGTGAGGATCACTTCCTTTACCTCCTCCCTGCGCTCCTTCATGGCCGCCTGTACCGCCGCGCCCAGCGCCACGGTCTCGTCGGGGTTCATTTTGGTATCCGGGAATTTGCGGAACAGGCGTATGAGGAAGTCGCGCACAACGGACAGCCTGGTGGCGCCGCCGATCAGGAGCACCTCGTCGATATCGGACAGCCGCAGTCCCGCGTCAGCAAGGCTTTTTTTCACCGGCTCCCGGATCTTCATCAAAAGCTCCTCGCACGCTTCTTCATATTCCTTATATGTAATCTGCTGCTCCAGAGCCTCCTCCTTGTAGCGGAAGCTCATCGTCACCCTGTCAGAATCATTGATTGCGCACTTTGCCTTCTCCGCCTGGCGGTACAGGCGCACCTGCTCTTTCTCCGAGAGTGCGGAAAGCTGCAGCTTTGCCTTCTGGAGGAAAAGCTTCTCCATCACCTCCGTAAAATCCTCGCCGCCCAGGTAATTGTCCCCCGCCACGGCGCGCACCTCCAGGATATTATGATAAAGCTCCAAAATAGATACGTCGAAGGTGCCTCCCCCCAGGTCAAAGACAAGGAACCGGGTATCCAGGGTCCTGTCATAGAGGCCGTAGGCGACAGCAGCCGCCGTTGGCTCGGATATCATGCGCTCCACCTTAAGCCCTGCAAGCTCTCCGGCGCGTTTGGTCGCCTTTCTGCGCTTGTCGTCAAAATACGCCGGCACGCTGATGACAGCCTCTGTTACCGGCTCCCCCAGAAATACTTCCGCGTCCTCTTTCAGGGATCGCAGCACCATGCTGGAAAGCTCCTCCGGCTTGAAATGCTTCCCGCTCAAAACATACTCCCTCTCGGTGCCCATGCTCCTTTTGAAGGTCTGCGCCACGGAATCCGGATACAGGTTCATTCGTTCCCTTGCCGTCTCCCCCACGTACACATTGCCCTCCTCATCCACGCTGACCACCGAGGGGGTCAGATTTTTCCCCAGCCTGTTGGGGATAATCCTGGGACCATCCTCCGTATAATATGCCACGAGGCTGTTTGTTGTCCCCAAGTCAATTCCTACTATCATATGATAACCTTGTCCTTCCGTTATGATGTTCTCCGGACAAAAACGGCTGTCCCGCCCGGCAACTGCCACAATCACCGCAAATTACGGGCAAATGCCCGTTGAATCTTTGGTTTTTCATAAATTCTTTTCTATGCCAACATTGTACCATGATACGCAATTATTGTACCATAATATACTTCAAATTGACAGACCCAAACGTTTTCCAATTTGCAGGAGAGAGTCTCTCACAAAAGATCTCATTGCAGTCCACAATGCCACGGGGCCGAAATAAGCCGGACATTAATGCCCCTGCATTTTACCTCCGGGCAGGGCTCACACCTCATCCTGAAACGCCACGTGGCGGACCGCCCGCATAAATTCGTCCAGGGGCTGTATCTCCAGATTGCGTTTTATACGTGCCGCCGCCTCCCCCCGCTTTCTCTGACGCAGCAAAAGAAGCACCCTCATGCCCTCCAGCTCCTTGCAGACCGGATTGGTGCAGGAGTGGCAGATCTCACAGCCCTCCGCCCCGTCCAGAATCTCCTGCAGCCTGTCTTCTGTCTCTGTATAATAACCGGCAAGAAATTGTATATGTGCCAAAGCCTTCGGCCTGTTGTAATAAGGCGCCTTCCCCGAAGATCCCTGTCCGTCCAGCCAACGCCGCAGCCTCCTGGAATATTCCCTTCCCCTGTCCTCACCGCCGCAGAGGATGGCGGCAAAAACGGCGTCACAGAGCCTGGTTTCCTCATTTTCATACTGGGCTGCCTGATCTTTACGAGAGGCGGAACCTCCCCCCGGTGCCTGGTCCTTCCGGGACACCGGGCTGTTCTGGGATATCGCCCTGCTGACCTCCGCCACGCAGCCTGCCATCCTGTCAAAAGCCCTGACCGCCGCCGCAGGCTGTCCAAAGACCAGCTCGGTCCAGCCCTGGTTCTGGAAATAGATTGCCGCTTCCGCCGCTTCCCGCAGTGCTTCCTCTCCTAATGGCTGGAACTTCCGCTTCATCCTGCCCCACAGGCCTGCAAAACGTTCTATCCCCGTGCCACGGGCCCACCGCTCCAGGATCTGCCTTGCCCTGTCCTCCATGCCGCTTTCTATATACATTGTCGCAAGGTGCTCATAATATTTTGCCAGCTCTCTGCCGTTGCCCTCATATACTTTCCTGTACAGTTCCTCGGCGTTTTCCACCTTCCCCAGACGGGCATGGAATTCCGCCATCATTTTAAGATACCAGTACTCCTTTTTGTTTCCCAGCTCCTGCTCATACTGCCTGTAGCCCGCCAGCGCCATCTCAGGATCCCCCAGCAGCGCATAGAGGATCCCCATATCCGCATAGATGACGCGCGACATCTTCTCGTCCATGTACAGGATGGCTTTCTTGATATAAAAAAGTGCCTTTTCATAATTTCCCATGTACTTGCAGACAACGCTCATGGCATTTAAGGCATAGGCGTTGGAAGGATCCAGGGAAAGCGCCTTCTCCAGATCCGCCTTCGCCTCCTCATAATGGTGCCCTGCCCTGTGGAAGATCCCCCTCTCGATCAGCATATAGCTGTCCGGATAATGGTACACATATTCCGTCAGGACAGGAAGCCCCTTCTCATAATACTCTATCCTTCCTTCTTCCAGAGGCCTGCGGAAATTGATACGGAAATTTTTCAGCTTTTTGTTCAGATCGTCAATACTCAGCAGCTTATGGTCCAGCTGGTACAGGTACGCATCCAGGATCACGCTCTTAATCCCGCCCTTCTGGGCATCGTCGCACAGTTTCTTCAGCTCCTCCCTGTAATCCAGATCCAGATATACCTTCGCCATGTACTCGTACGCCTTCTGATAAGCGGGAAAATATTGTATGCACTGCCCGCCTGTGCGCAGCACGCCCCCAGGGTTCAGCTGTCTCCTGTATATCTCCATGGCGGCGGCGTTGGCGGCGATGACCTGATATTCGTCCATAAGCTTATGGGTCAGCTCCAGCCCCAGCTCATATTCCTCCATCTCCGTGTACACCTGGCTCATCTCCAGGAGGATACCGATATCCTCTGACGTGCCCGTAAGGATCTTCTTTCCCTCCTCGATGGCCAGACGGAAATTCTCCTCATCCAGAAAGCCCAGATTGTGATAGCACTGCACACGTATCAGGTGTGCCTGCATGAGGCGGTTCAAGTCTTTCTCCCTCTCCTCACCTTCCCCCTCCATGGCAAGTTTCTTCTCCAGTTCTTCCTGCCAGCTGTGGGTCATAAAGACAGAATCCTCGTATTCCGCCTGCTCCACATACAGCTTTGCAAGGAGCCCGCAGTACTCCGCCCTCTTTTCCTCCGGAAGCTGCTTCTCTATCCTGACCGCAAGCCGGATACCGGCAGAAATCCTCCCATCCTGAAGATAGCACCAGCACAGTTCCAGCGCCGGTTCCCACCTGCCGTTCTCCCTGTACTCTGCCTCCAGTTCTTCCTCTATCTTGGCGTTCACCTTGCCCAGCATTTTCATAAATGCCTCGTCGCCGCCGGCTGCAAGAACTTTTTCGGCACATTTTTTCGCATCCCGGAAGCGTCCCTTTTCATAGTACCACTCCGTCAGACGGACATTCGCCATATAGTAGCCGTCGCTCTGCGCCTTCAGCTTCTCGTAGATCTCCGCCGACTGTTCCCGGAAACCGCCCTCCCCCGACTCACCCATTCTCCACAGCATCTCCGCCAGGTTATAACAGACCATGGCATCCTCCGGATGCTGTGCATGAAGCTTTCTCATAAGCTCCAGAGCCTGGTCCATCTGGTTTTTTTTGTACAGATACCGGGCACGGCAGATCTCCAGCACAGGGTGCCTGATGTCCAGCGCATCCGCCTTTTCCAGATTCTCTCCAGCCTCCTCCAGCCTGTCCTCCTGCAGGTCCTGCCAGCATCTCTCATAATATTGCAGGAACAGGTCATACTCCCCGTCATCGGTGCCCTCAAACAGGAAGAAATCCACATCCTCGCCGCGCTCGCACTTGCTCACGATATACCGCATGAAATCCGCCGGGAATTTCTCCCTTAAGGTCCCTGCGTCGCCAACGATATTCAGACGCTTATCCAACAGCTGCCACACCTCCGTGGGAAGCTTGAAATGATCCATGAGGAAAGACAGCAGCTTGACACGGCAGTTTTCCTCATCTTCAAGGGACAGGAATATATCCTCCGTAAAAAGCTCCTTCCAGAGTTCTATGTCCCGCCTGCTGCGGATATTCCCATATATTTCAGCAGCCTTCTCCACCCACAGTCCGGAGGGAGACGTATCCCTGGGCTTCTCCTGTTCCCCGTCATCCTCCTGCCTGGCATAACGGCACGCCTCCTCATATGCGGTGCGCAGCTCCTTGAACCCTTCGGGATCGTCCTCCGGGTTGGTCACTGCCAGCCTCTCCCTATACGCATTCTTGATGGCGCGTTCATCTTTCGTGATCTCTGTCTTCAATATCTGAAATGCCTCTGTCTTGTTCATTCCACGATCCTTCCTGTCCTGAAATCTGTCCCAGTCCTGCCCCCTCAGAATCCTTCCTGTCTGTGTGACAAGAGCAACAACCTGTTGCAGGATAAACTCATTTTTCCAAACTCCATTGGTATGTGATCCTCACTGCCTGCAGGCCGCGTCAGCAGCAGGCTTCCATTGTGAATCCAAAAGGGAGCAGAAGAAATCTCCTGCTCCCTGACGCCTTGCCCCTTTATGGTCAAAAAGTAAACTTATCCGCAAAATATCCCGCCAGGTCAGCAATAGCAACTCTCTCCTGCTCCATGGAATCCCGGAAGCGCACGGTCACGCAGCCATCCGTCTCAGACTCAAAATCATAGGTGACACAGAAAGGCGTACCAATCTCATCCTGTCTGCGGTATCTTTTCCCGATATTTCCTCTGTCATCAAACTCACAATTGTACTTTTTAGAAAGCTCCCTGTAAATCTTTTCCGCCCCCTCGTTCAGCTTCTTGGAAAGGGGCAGCACGCCAATCTTCACAGGCGCCAGCGCCGGGTGGAAATGCAGGACGGTGCGCATCTCACCGTCCTCAAGCTTCTCCTCGTCATAGGCAGAGCACAGGAAAGCCAGCACCACTCTGTCCGCGCCCAAAGACGGCTCAATGACATAAGGTATGTACTTCTCCTTCTTCTCATCATCAAAATAAGACATATCCTCGCCGGAGGTATCCGCATGCTGGGTCAGGTCATAGTCAGTCCTGTCCGCAATGCCCCAGAGCTCGCCCCAGTCAAAGGGGAAGCGGAACTCAATATCCGTAGTGCCCTTGCTGTAGAAGGACAGCTCCTCCGGGCTGTGGTCGCGGAGACGGATCTCTTCTTCCTTGATCCCAAGGGAAAGAAGCCAGTCGCGGCAGAAACCTCTCCAATACTGGAACCACTCCATGTCCGTGCCGGGCTCACAGAAAAATTCCAGCTCCATCTGCTCAAATTCCCTTGTGCGGAAGGTAAAGTTGCCGGGAGTGATCTCGTTGCGGAAGGATTTGCCGATCTGCCCGATGCCGAAGGGGATCTTCTTGCTGGAAGTCCTCTGTACGTTCTTAAAGTTCACAAATATGCCCTGTGCCGTCTCGGGACGCAGGTACACAACGCTTTTGGCATCCTCGGTAACGCCCTGGAAAGTCTTGAACATCAGGTTGAACTGACGGATGTCGGTAAAGTTGTGCTTGCCGCAGGTGGGGCAGTGTACTTCGTGCTCATCAATGAAGCCCTTCATCTTCTCCTGGCTCCACCCGTCCACGCTCTCCGTGAGCTGGATATTATTCTCCGCACAGAAATCCTCGATGAGCTTATCTGCCCGGAAACGTTCGTGGCACTCCCTGCAGTCCATCAGCGGGTCGGAAAAGCCGCCGATATGGCCGCTTGCCACCCAGGTCTGGGGATTCATCAGGATGGCGCAGTCCACACCTACATTGTAGGGATTCTCCTGGATGAACTTCTGCCACCATGCCCTCTTTACATTGTTTTTCAGCTCAACGCCCAGATTGCCGTAGTCCCATGTGTTCGCCAGCCCGCCGTAAATCTCGGAGCCCGGGTACACAAACCCTCTCGCCTTCGCAAGCGCCTGAATTTTCTCCATTGTCTTTTCCATAATAGAATAATCTCCATTCCGCCGCCTTTTGTAAGCGGCATTCATTTCATCAGGATACAGACCGTTCCCTCCGCCTTTGACGTATCTATGCTGCCGTCTTCATTCACGGAGGCATCACCGCTGATATGGGTCACTTCCCCGGGGCAGTATATGTCTGCCTTCACATCTGTGATGATCACACGGCTGCCCGCAGGAAGGCTCAGCCGCTCTCCCTCCCACAGCATGTCATCCCCGGGGCGGGCTGCTGTGCCCCCGCCCGCAGACAGGCTCAGCCATCCTTCGGCCCACAGCCTGCCGTCCGCAACACTCTCTAATACTGCGTCCGCGCTATAGCCCGCCGCGGCTGCTTCTTCCACCGTCCCGTAAAAGAAACCCTGCCCGTTAAAATCCGTATAACTCTCCCAGCTGTCATATCGGTAGTTCACTCTGATCCTGCCGCTGTCGTCAGGCAGCATCTCCACCTTTTCCACCTTGACAGCCACCTTTTTGCCGGGGATACGGGCGTTATACTCCGCCGCCTCCCTCTCTGCCATCTCGGTAAGCTCCCTGAGGCTGTAATAATCTTCGTCAAAGCCCTCCACAAACCATGCGGATATCTGCCCCTTCCTGTCAACGGAAACAGCAGGCGCCATTGGCGCATCTGTATCCCTCCAAAACACCAGGCATGCAAAACACAGACAGATCATGACCACAGCCGCCAACCAAGCATATCTTTTCATACAACCACCGCTCCTACATTATCAAAAGAGAAGCTGCACTCCATCATTGTATCAAAAACTCCGCGTTTTTTCAACAAAGAGTTTGCAGAACTTCAAGACTCTTAAAATTATGCCCCACAAACTGCTTCATATACCGGGATGCGACCATTTTCAATTCCTCAAGGACACTGTCTGTCACCGTGAAGGTGTAAAGCTTCTCGATAGGGCTTTCTGCTATGTACCGCAGGGCATATGCCGTGGACTCCTCCAGCTTCTGGTCCGCGGGCACTCCCGGGAACTCGCCGTTTACCGCGATCGCCCTGCACTCAAAGACACAGCGCACCAGCTGGTCAGGAAGGGAATCCGCACACAGGGCACGCAGGGACTGATACAAAAGCTTCAGCATCTCCCTCTCATCGTTGTTCTCTCTGGTATACCACTCCGCCACCTCGGCAAAATACAGCCCATAGCAGGCCCCCACATAATCCGTCCGAAGCTCCTCAAAAAATTTCTGTATGTCAGCCTCCACCACCGTGTACGAGCTCCTGCCTTCGTACAGCTTAAACACACCAAAGGAGAAAGGATTGGACGGCGCCGCCAGACGGCTGCCCGGCTTCCTTGCCCCGCGGGCAAACGCCGATATCTTTCCCCGCTCCCTTGTCAAAAGTATGATCCCCCTATCGTATTCTCCCACCGGATATGCCTTCAAAACGATCCCTGTCACCGCTATATGTTCCCCCATAGCCGTCTTCCTTCACCTGCCCTGTCCTGGCTTCAATCTCCTGTGCCTGTGTACTATAAGCGGCAAATGTCAGGTAGTCCTCCACTCTGCCGCTGCTCTCAAACTGCTTCCAGTATCTTAAGTCCATTTTCAGCTGCCCCCTGTATGTGCTTTTCAAAACTCCACATATAGGGTCTGCAATTTCCTTTTTTCTATTCCGTTTCTATTCCGTTTCCATTCTGTTTCTATTCTTTTCCACTTTGCTTTGAAAAACCTGCCGGATGCTGTTTCTTTGTTCCCGCGGGCAATGAGCCGCAAGTCCAGAGAAGTAAACTTCCTGAAAGTTTACTTCTCTGGGACCTTGACAAATGCCGCGAGTACATCGTTGCGTTAATCTTGAAGTAATCAGTGCTTGATGCTTGCGTCAGCGCAAGGCGGCGGAAGGAGGCGATGCGGTGGCATCGTCGACTGACAACAACGCAGCGATGGCGTGAGCAGCGAGTGCTGATTACTCAAGAATTAATGCAACGATGTACTGGGATCAAAAACCCCGCTGGTTGCAGCATATTATATTCCATGTTCCATTGCCTGCAGCGGGGTTATTGATTTTATTATTTTATTGTATCTTTTGTCACTTCATCCCGTCAATATCTCCGGGATTGTAACCGAAATTTTTTATAAGGAAGTCGCTTCCGCGCCAGTCCTTTTTCACCTTCACCCAGAGCTGGAGGTTCACCTGCATCTCCAGGAAATCCTCAATTTCCCGGCGTGCGGACTGCCCGATCTTCTTGAGCATGGCGCCGCCCTTGCCGATGATGATCCCCTTGTGGGACTCCTTCTCACAGACGATGGTCGCACGGATATGGCAGATCCTTCCATTGCCGCTTTTGCCATCGCCGCTCTGCGCTTTCTCCTTCATGCTCTCGATGCTGACTGCTATGCCGTGGGGAATCTCCTCCTCCAGAAGCCGCAGCGCCTTCTCCCGGACCAGCTCCGCCACAATCTGGCGCATGGGCTGGTCCGTTATGGTATCCTCGTCGTAGAACGCCGGCCCGTAAGGAAGGTATTTCAAGATGCACTTTACCAGCTCATCCACATTGTCTCCCGTAAACGCCGAGACAGGCACGATCTCCTGGAAATCCATCTCCACACGATAAGTGTCAATGAACTTGAGGATCATTTCCTTCTTTACCGTATCCGTCTTGTTAATGACCAGTATCACCGGCGTTTTCACCTTTTTCAGCTGTTCTATAATGTGGCGCTCGCCCGCCCCGATATAATCCGTGGGCTCCACCAGCCAGAGCACCACATCCGCCTCGCTGACCGTGTGCTCCGCCACGTTGACCATATAGTCTCCCAGCTTGTTTTTCGCCTTGTGGATGCCGGGGGTGTCCAGAAATACAATCTGTCCCTCATCCAGGGTCAGTACGGTCTGGATGCGGTTTCTGGTCGTCTGGGGCTTGTTGGAGGTGATGGCAATCTTCTGCCCGATCAGCCTGTTCATCAGGGTGGACTTGCCCACATTGGGCCTGCCGATCAGGGTGACAAAACCGGATTTGTATGATGGATTTTCGCTCATTTATTCTCTGTCCTTAAATAATCTTCAATTTAGGAACTGTAAACCAGCCTTTACAATTGACCTGCCTCTGCGGATTCATTCTGCGGCAATTGCGGCGATATTTACAGCTCCCTGCTGTTAATAAATTACTGTGTCTTATTTTCATCTTCTATGGTATTGGATCCCGTGCCGGATTCCCGTTCCCCATTATCCTCCGGGACATTCAATCCGCTGCCGGATTTCCGTTCCACAATATTTTCCGGGGCATTCAATCCGCTGCCTGACTGGGCAGGCGCCTCTGCACTGTTCCCGCTGCCTGGCTGCACTGGCGCCGCTGCCTTCCACTCGGCGTCAGCTTTCGCCGCCTTAGCCAGCAGCTTCTTCCGGCTGCGTCTGTAGCTCCTCCTGATAAAGAACACCAGCAGGGCAATGATCAGTGCCCAGAACGCCAGGTACGGTGAATTTACCGCAAACCAGATACAGAAATTCAAAATACCGTCTCCGATATTGCCAACACTGTCCATAAAACCCTCTGCGAGCTGTTCCCACACCGTAGGCTCCTCCACCGGCGTCAGCTCCCTGACCTCGGAGAGATTCAGGTTCACGGTGGCATAATCCACCTGGTTGTCCATGGTCCGAAGCCTTGCCTCCATGCTCTCCAGCTGATAGCGCACTTCGGAAAGCCTCTCCTCCAGGTCTATGATCTCCTGCACGGTCTCCGCCTTTTCCAGGAAGCTCAGAAGCCTCTCCTGCTCCGTGCGCAGGGTATCCCTGCGGCTCTCTATATCCACATAGGAGAGGGTCACATCCTTGATGTCTTCATTCTTTCTGACCACATTGCACACGCCGGAAACTGACTCCAGGAACTCATACAGATTTGCCTTGGGAATGCGGGCAGTCATGTTGGAATACCTTGTGCTGCCGGAACCTGAATATTTGCTGCCGTTGTAAGTCTCCAGGCTCTCTATGTAGCCGCCCAGCTGCCTGACCTGATCCTCCAGCGTAGTCATCGCCTGCTCGAATTCCCTGGTCTCCGCCGTCAGGTTCACAGTCCTGATCATCTTTCTGTCCGTGTCAACAGTCACGTCCACATTATTTTTAACAGAGCCGCCGCCAGACGTGCCCACGCTGTCCACACCGGCACTGTCAAGATCGAAAATGCCTTCATAAGAGCCTCCAGCCACACTTGGGGACATGTTCCCATTGGAATACATATTGTTGGAGGACCCCATATCTGACATGGCTCCATCCCCTGCGCCGCAGCCGGTACACAGAAGCGCAACCAGCAGGCAGACGGCCAGGCCCGCCCGTCCGCCTGTTCTGTGCAGGGAAGCAGAGACACCCCTGCCTGCCCTGTGCAGGGGAGCAGAGACACCCCTGCCTGCCGCCTCCCCTCCTGTTCTGTGCAGGGCGGCAGAGGTGCCCCTGCCCTGCTTCTTCAAATTGACACTGCTCTTGTTTTCTCCTGCTGTCCTTTTCTTCCCTCTCATGCTGAATTCCCTCCTGGTTTTCCTAATGCTCAGCGCGGGAATCTGTACCATAAACCAAACCATAATCTCGGCACAAAACGGCCGGATGACCATCCTGTCCAAACTGCTGCCACTTTCACTTATCTCTATAATGAGAACCACATTGGACAATCTTTATTGTATTATCTTCTATACGATAAACAATACGATTCGCATCATCTATTCGCCTGCTCCAATAAGAAGACAAATCACCGCTTAATCTTTCTGGTTTTCCTATTCCATCATATCCATTTCGGTCAATATCCTTCAGCAACTGAAGAATACGCTTTAATGCCTTTTTATCCTGCTTCATCCAATATTCAAAATCTTCCCATGCAGCATCCGACCATGACTTAATCATCCAGCTTTACCTCATGCACAGTCCCGCCTGTAGCCTCCATCTGTGCCACAGATTTTCTAAGCCTATCCATGTTTTCCGGAGAATAAAATGGGTCTACAGATACCTCAAATGGTATACGCTTCTCTCGCCCCAACTTTTTAAGATAAATATTAATAGCTGTAGACAAAGACATGCCAATATCCGCACAAACCTGCTCTGCATTTTTCTTTACATCATCCTCTATACGCAAACTGATTTGAGCCATCATATCACCTCTTCCTTCATGATGTTTCCAGCATACACCATTTTACAGCATTTGTAAAGCATTTCTCTATACATTTGCTCAGTTATAAATGTAAGTTTTCTTTGGCAACGAATTATTAGAACTCGTTCACATCCTTCAGCATATAAGACGATTTTTCCTAGAAAAGGTTCTCAATCTTCATAAATCTGTCTTCCTCGGCTTTGACCTTCTGCTCATTTCCCACAACGCAGAGGCAGTCCTCGTCCATGAACGCCCGGATATAGGCGGCAAGCCCCCTGATATCCTCCGGCGTGGCATCGAGCACCTCGTCCCTGGACTTCTGGAGCATCTCGTAGGTGACGCCGGACATGTAGGCTTCCCGGGAAAACCTGCCCTTTCCCTCGGCGGTCCTGGGAACGTCCAGGTCGCTGAAGGTGCCTATGATATACTGGGTCATGGTCCGCTCGTCCGCCTGATAATTCTCGATAAATTCCGCCGCTTTCTCATATACGTCGATGGTCTGTCCCAGATTGGGGTCCCTGTAGGAGGTAAAATAGCATCTTCCGTCCCTGGTAAAGCCGCTCATGCAGCCGTATGCGCCTCCCTTCACGCGGACGTTCATCCACAGGTACTCATAGCCCATCATGACCCGCAGCACCTGCAGCGTGCCCCTGTATTCAAGCCCTTTCTTTTTATAGTCTCCGGCACGGCACACATAGAGCACCTTTCCGGAATTCATGAAGCCCTCGTTCTTCTTTACGGGCACAGGGGCATAAGCCTCCCTTTTCACCTCACAGGTATAAAGCTTATTCTTAAGCGCCTCCACCGGGGCTTTCAGCTTCTCAAGCTCACTCTCCGCGCCCGTGAAATCAACCATCAGGTTCTCCGGGCGGAAAATCATCCGCGCAAGAGTCTGGAGCTTTTCCACCAGGTCGCCCTTTCTATCTTCAAAATTCTTCTCAAGCTCCGACATAATGCGGTACTGGCCAATGTTGTTCAGCTCGTCGTCAGCCGCGCTGGCCTCCGAGAAGTAAGCGAACGCCCTGCCCACCGCCACGGAATGTCCCGCAGCCATCATATATTCCTGCATGGAAGAAACCTTCTCCGCCAGAAGCTCCTTCAGGCGCTTGGTATCCGTAAAGTCGCTGGTGAGGATCAATTCCTCCATCAGCTCCAGCGCACGCCCCAGATTGCCGTAGAGAGCCTTGGTACATACTTCCATGGTCAGGGTGTACTGGTCTGCCTGCTGCCCCATATAGCTGTTCTGTGTCACAAACAGCCCGCCGGTGGCAAGGTTGATCTCGTTACAGAGCTGCCCGTAGGTATAATTCTCCGTGTTCAGGCTGCAGAACAGTTTCCGAAGAAAGCCTATATAAGGGAAATATTCCTTCGGCACATCCTTTATCTTAAAGATCAGGCGGAAGTAACCGATGCCGTTAGTCTCGATATTGTGGTAGAGGACAGGGATATCCCCAAAGCTGCGCTCCTCATTGTAAAGAGGCGCCTCCTCACGCTTTAAGTCCGCCCTTGTCAGCAGGGGGATCCTTGCCAGATCCTCAGAAGCGTCCGGCGTCTCCCGGAAAGCGTTCAGCTTCTCCATCATGGTACGGATGTCTGCCAGTTCCTCCTGGGACATTCCTTCCTTAATTCCGACGAGCTTTTTCTTCAAAGCCTCCTCCTGCTCTGCCGCCATGCCTTCCCTGGGCAGCAGGATAAAGGTCGCCGCATGGGGGTTCTCCAGAATGCTCTTTCTGATCAGCCCCTCAAAATACCCCTCCTTCACCTTGTCCCGCAGGCTGGCGAAGACCTTGTTTGCCTCAAAGTGTACAAAAGGCCTGCTGTCGTCATACAGCCAGCTGTCCAGCATCTGGATGCCGTACTGCAGGCCCTTGGGCGTCCTCCCGAAGTCCGCCTCCCTGTACTGGAACTCATAGTGGTTAATGGCTGACAGGAGCGCTTTTTCGTCAAACCCTTTGTCCACGATCCCCTGCAGGGTCTCCCGGATCACGGCCTTGAATTCCTCCTCCTTATCGGCGGAGGCTCCCTTTGCCACCACTCCGAAATAGGGCTGTTTGATGTTGTCATACATGCTGAACACATCCTTGCCTATGCCCCGGTCGATCAGCGCCTGTTTCACGGGCGCCCCGGGAACGGAACAGAGGGCGAAATCCAGGATCTGCCACGCCCGGTACTGCTCCTCGCTCAAATCCTCCCCCAGGGAAAAAGTCCAGGACAGATAGGTATTGTCCTCCACGCTCTCCCCCTCGCTGATAGGATAATCCTTGGTGCTGCGCACAGGCTCCGTAAAGGCAGGCTCGGACGCGATCCGGGAATCCACCTCAAGGGCATCAAACCCGGACAGGTACTGCTCATCTATAAATGTGAGCTTCTCCGCCATGTCCATATTTCCATAAAGATAGATGTAGCTGTTTGCAGGATGATAGTAAGTCCTGTGGAAGTCCAGGAACTGCTCATAAGTCAGCTCCGGTATCACGTCCGGATCGCCGCCGGATTCCACGCTGTAGGTGGTATGGGGGTAGAGGCTGCTGGGCACCTCTCTCCAGAGCAGGCTGTCCGCAGAGGACAGGGCGCCCTTCATTTCATTGTATACAACGCCGTTGTAGGTCAGCTCTCCCTTGTCGTCCAGCTCATAATGCCAGCCCTCCTGGCGGAAGATTGCCTCCTTCTCGTAAATATTCGGATAGAACACCGCATCCAGATACACATGCATCAGATTCTGAAAATCCTTGTCA